>JAPULJ010000229.1 GCA_027295145.1 Alphaproteobacteria bacterium
GTCGTCGCCTGATAGGCGTTGATTACCGCGCGGGTGCGGGCCTTGCTCATCTTGGCCAGCGCGTCGCTGCTGCCGGCGGTAACCATGTCGCAGCCGATGATTGCATCGGCCTCGCCGGCGGCGATGCGAACGGCGTGGATATCCTCGGCCTTCTCGGCGATGCGGATGTGGGATAGCACCGCGCCGTTCTTTTGGGCCAGACCCGTCATATCGAGGATCGAGACGCCCTTGCCCTCAAGATGCGCAGCCATGCCGAGAACCTGGCCGACCGTGATGACACCGGTTCCGCCAATACCGGTGAGGACGATGCCGAAGGGGCCATTGATTACGGGGATCTCGGGTTCGGTGAGGGGGGGAGGGGCCTCGGAAATCTCGGTCGCCTGACGCCGTCGTGGGACGCCGCCATGGACCGACACGAAACTCGGGCAGAAGCCGTTGACGCAGGAATAGTCCTTGTTGCAGCTCGACTGGTCGATGGCCCGCTTGCGCCCGAATTCGGTCTCCAGCGGGATCACCGAAACGCAGTTCGAGACCTCGCCGCAATCGCCGCAACCCTCGCAGACCCGCTCGTTGATGAAGATGCGCCGGGGCGGATCGTAGAACGTCCCGCGCTTGCGCCGGCGGCGCTTTTCAGCGGCACAGGTCTGATCGTAGAGCAGCACCGATACGCCCTTGAACTCGCGCAAATCCTTCTGAACGGTATTTAGATCGTCGCGGTGATGGATGGTGACGTCGGGAGCGAATCCGGCGCCGATCGGATATTTGTCGGGCTCGTCGGTGACGACGGCGATGCGCTTGACCCCTTCGGCCCAGACTTGGTGGGTGATCTGGGGCACCGTCGGCTGGCCCTCGACCGGCTGGCCGCCGGTCATCGCGGTGGCGTCGTTGTAGAGGATTTTGTAGGTGATGTTGACGTTCGCAGCAACGCAGGCGCGGATCGCCAACAGCCCCGAATGGTAGTAGGTTCCGTCGCCGAGATTGGCGAAAATATGCTCTTCGTCGGTGAACGGCGCCTGGCCGATCCACGGCGCGCCCTCGCCGCCCATCTGGGTGTAGGTGGCGGTCGAGCGGTCCATCCACACCGCCATGTAGTGGCAGCCGATACCCGCCGTTGCCCGGCTGCCCTCGGGCACCTTGGTCGATGTGTTGTGCGGGCAGCCCGAGCAGAAATAGGGGATGCGCGTGAACTCAGTCTTGGCCTTGGCCAGTGATTTTTCTTTGGACTGAAGGAAACGCATGCGGTCCGAGATGGCGTCCGAAGTATGGAACTTGCCGATGCGATCAGCGATCACCCTTGCCACCATCGCCGGGGTCAGCCCGCCGGTGGCCGGCAGCAGCCACTGTCCGTCCTCATCGAACTTACCGATGACGCGCGGGCGCGTGTCGGCCCGCCAGTTGTAGAGCTGTTCCTTAAGCTGGTTCTCGACGAAGGCACGTTTTTCCTCGACGACGAGGATCTCGTCGAGCCCCTCGGCGAATTTGCGCACGCCCTCTTTCTCGAGCGGCCAGACCATGCCGACCTTGTAGATGCGCAGGCCAATCTCGCGGGCCTGCTTCTCCGAGATTCCCAGATCGTCGAGGGCCTGGCGCACGTCGAGATAGGCCTTGCCGGTGGCGATGATGCCGAGCCGCGCCTTTTTGGCCTCGATCATCGTACGGTCGATCCGATTGGCTCGGGCGAAGGCCAGCGCGGCGTAAACCATGTGCCGCTGCAAACGCTCCTCGGTGGCCATGCGGTCCTCGGACAAGCGCACATTGAGGCCGCCCGGCGGCATCTCGAAATCGTCGGGCAGGTGGATCTCCAAACGATTGGCATCGATCGATACCGAGGCCGCGCTCTCGACCACCTCGGCGATCGACTTGAAGCCGACCCAGCAGCCCGAATAGCGCGACATGGCCCAGCCGAGCAGTCCGAAATCGAGGATGTCCTGGACATGCGCGGGGTAGAGCAACGGCGACATCACCGAAGCGAACATGTGGTCGGTCTGGTGCGGCAGTGTCGAGGAGCTGGCTACGTGATCGTCGCCGGCGCAGAGCAGAACGCCGCCATGGGGCGAGCTGCCGTGGGCGTTGCCGTGGCGCAGCACGTCGCCGCAGCGGTCGACCCCCGGCCCCTTGCCGTACCACATCGAAAAGATGCCCTCGTAACGGGCCTTGGGGAAGAGGTTGAGCTGCTGGCTGCCCATGATCGCGGTCATCGCCAGGTCTTCGTTGAGACCGGGCTCGAAATGGATGTGATTGTCTTCGAGGAACTTGCGCGCCCGCCACAGGTTTAGGTCGAGCGCTCCCAACGGTGAGCCGCGGTAGCCGGTGACGAAACCGCCGGTGTTCAGACCGGCGGCGAGGTCGCGCTGGCGCTGCATCATGGGCAGGCGGACCAGCGCCTGGATGCCGGTCAGGAAAACCGCACCTTCGGTGGCGGTGTATTTGTCGTCGAGGGATACGTCCTTCAGCTTGAGTGCCGATGCAGCCATCGCGTTTTCTTCCCCGGGTGGTGTTTTGTTCGCTCGGATTGACCCAGAAAGTAATACGCCGATGCAAGCCAGGCAATCGAGCTTGCGCCGGTGCGCGCAATTCGCACGGATCGAACCGCGAGCCGACCCGGCGCGTGCGATTATTTCCCGCCCGGGGCCGATTGGCTCAGATCATTACACTTGTGGGCAGGGTTCCTCACCAACGCCAGCATGTTCTGAACTTAATCCGGGGTGACGTCGTGGCGGGGTATCCGGTGTGGTATGCGGAAAGCAACGATGTGGCGCGAATCGATGGCCGGTACTCAAGGAAAGAGGCATGAAGAACGGCGGGTCGTCGCGCTGGTGTGCGGCGGGCATTTCTTCAGCCATTTCTACCTGCTCGGCCTGGCCCCGTTGTTTCCCATTATCAAGACCGATCTGACGATCAGCTACACCGAACTCGGCGGTGTCATCACCGCCTTCAGCATCGCCTCGGGCATCGAGCAGTACCCGATGGGGTGCTCGTCGACCGCTTCGGTCGCAAATCGCCGACATTTTCGCCAGCCGAGTAGGTCCGGTGGAACGGCAACGACCACGGCTGTTGTCATCGCCCCGCCCATACCGCAAAGATACGGCCTCGGCTTGAACGAAAATGTAAGGAGCAACGATGGCGGCGCCATCCTCCAAAGCGATCGTCTACGCGGCCTTCGCCGGCAACGGCCTGATCGCGGTGACCAAATTTGCCGCCGCGGCGTTCACAGGCTCCTCGGCGATGCTGGCCGAGGCCATCCACTCGGCAGTCGATACCTGTAATCAGTCGCTGCTGCTGATCGGCATGCGCCGGGCGGCGCGTCCGGCCGATGCGCGCCATCCATTCGGCTATGGGGCGGAGATCTATTTCTGGGCCTTTGTCGTCGCAGTATTGATCTTCGGCGTCGGCGCCGGGGTATCGATCTACGAGGGTGTGAGCAAGCTGTCCAATCCGCACCCGGTGGAGAACATCTATATCAACTTCATCGTGCTCGGCTTCGCCTTCGTCTTCGAGGCCGGCGTCTGGTGGTACGCCTGGAAGGGTTTCTCCGCCTCCAAGGGCCGGGTGAGTTATCTCAAGGCGATCGTCCGCAGCAAGGACCCGACGATCTTCACCGTCCTCCTCGAGGACACCGCCGCCATGCTCGGCATCATCGTCGCCTTCCTCGGCATCCTGCTGGCCGACCTCACCGGGCAGGCTTGGCTCGATGCGGCAGCGTCGATCGTCATCGGCCTGATCCTGGCCGCTGTCGCCACACTTCTCGCTTACGAGACCAAGGGGCTGCTGATCGGCGAGGCGGCGGCCCCTTCGGTGGTGCGGGCCTTGCGCAAGATCGTCGGCGAGACCGAGGGCGTGAGCAGCATAAACGAGCTGCGCACGCTCCATTTCGGCCCTACCGACATACTGGTCGCCATCTCGGTCGATTTCGCCGACGCCATGTCCTCGCGACAGGTCGAGAAATCGGTCACCGCAATCGAGACCGCCATCAAGCAGGACTATCCCAGCGTCACCCGTGTATTCGTCGAAGCCCAGTCGCCCAAGGAGGACAAGGCAAGCGGCAAATCTCGAAAAACCAGGAAATCGAAGGAACCCTGAAGTCGATCCCTAAAGATTCCCATCTCTAGCGCGCCCTCGGAAAGACGCCCTCCGGCCGGTTCAGCCGATTTCCGCAAGCCACTCCCAACGCGTCTCAGACCGCCGCCATTGCTTGATCGAGATCGGCGATGATGTCGTCGATATGCTCGATACCGACCGAGAGTCGCACGTAGTTCTCGTTCACGCCGGTGGCGAGCTTCTCCTCGTCGCTGAGCTGCGAATGCGTGGTGCTCCAAGGATGGATCGCCAGGCTGCGGGCATCGCCGATATTGGCGACGTGGTAGTGCATCTTGAGGGCTTCGATGAACTTGCGCCCGGCATCTGCCCCGCCATCGAGCTCGAAGCCGACCAGCCCGCCATAGCCGCCCTTGAGATAGGTGTCGGCGCGGCGCTTCAATTCACCTTCCTGAAAGCCGGGGAAGTAAACCTTGGTCACTTTCTTTTGGTCCTTGACCCAGCTCGCCACTGCTTCGGCGTTCTCGCAGTGCCGCTCCATGCGCAGCGCCAGCGTCTCCAGACCCTGGATGAACAGGAAGGCGTTGTGTGGGCTGATTGCCGCGCCAACGTCGCGCAACAGATCGACGCGCATGCGCAGGATATAGGCGATCGGCCCGAGAGGCTTCACGGCCTCGACCCAGACCGCGCCGTGATAGCTCGGATCGGGTGTGTTGAGGGCGGGTTGGCGCTCCTTGTGGGCCTCCCAATCGAAATTGCCGCTATCGACCACCGCGCCGCCGATCGAATTGCCGTGGCCGCCGATATATTTTGTCAGCGAGTAGACGTTGATCGCCCCGCCATGCTCGAAGGGCTGGCAGATGATCGGCGTCGCGGTGTTGTCCATAATCAGCGGAATGCCAAACTCTTTACCGATCGCCGCGACCTCGGCGATGGGGAAGACATGCAGCTTGGGGTTCGGCAGGGTTTCGGCGTAGTAGGCGCGAGTACGATCGTCGGTTGCCTCGCGGAACGCTTCGGGGTCCTCGGGGTCGACGAAGCGGCACTCGATGCCCTGCTGCTTGAGGGTATTCGCGAAGAGGTTCCAAGTGCCGCCGTAGAGGTCGGTGGAGCTGACGATGTTGTCGCCGCTCCAGGCGAGATTGAACATTGAGAAATGCGAAGCCGCCTGTCCCGAGGCCAGCGCCAGTGTTGCCGCCCCGCCATCCATCGCCGTCAGGCGCTGTTCCAAGGCGTCCTGGGTCGGGTTCATGATGCGGGTGTAGATAAAGCCCAACTCCTCCAGCGCGAACAGCCGCGTGGCGTGCCCGGTGTCCTGAAACTGATAGCTCGTCGTCTGGTGGATTGGCACCGCGACCGAGCCGGTCGTTGGGTCTGCCCGGTGGCCGGCATGCAGCAATAGGGTCTCGGGATGCTTGCTTTGCACAGTCATGTCGTCTTCCTCCGCTCGTTGTTCGGGTCGTCACGCTCATTTTTTCGGGCCGCGCCGGCGTGCCGGCTAAGCCCGTTTGGCTGACCTTCCCGTGATAC
>JAPULJ010000023.1 GCA_027295145.1 Alphaproteobacteria bacterium
CACCAGAGCCCGCCTCCGCTTCCCCGGCTGAGAGGAGTATGCACCAAAACGGTGCTGAGCGCTACACTTTTACAGTCAACGGTTCGCTGTCCCCAATTAAGCTGTCTCACGCCAGGGGTTCACACCACTCTGTCCCTCGAACGTCCCTCGAACGTCCTCGAACGTCCCTCGAACCCTGCCTCGAACCCTGTCCTCGAACCCTCGAACCCCCTCGAACCGTCCCTCGAACCCCTCTGGAGTGACGGCAACACGCCGGCGATCCAAGAGCCGCTGGCCGTGGCGCGGCGGTCGTTCGGGGCTCTGCCCGAGACGGTGACCGAGTATTATTTTCGCGGCGACGCGGCCTGCTATGAGACGGACTTACTCGATTGGCGCGAGACGAAACAAGACAAAAAGGTCCGCAAGGCTTCATTGGCTTTGCTGTCAGTGCGCCGATGGTGGCGCCACGGAAGGCGGAGATTGCGCAACTGGACGACAGCGCCTGGCAGATCTATCGCGAAGACACCGAAGCGGTGTTGGAATGTGCGGCCGTGCCTTACTACCTGCAAGAGAAAGGCAACCAGCATCGCGAGCCGCTACGCTACGTGGCGACTCGGGTGCGCAACAAGCAAGTCGAGTTGTTTGCCGGCGGCGCCGCGGTCAAGCACTTCGCCGTGGCGACGAATGAGGCACTCGAACCGCTTCTCCGGCCGCGGGCAGTCGGCTGATAGGGGCGACATCGGGCCGAGATCCTCGCAGGGTATCGGCCCAAGGAGGCTGGCTGAAACTGTTGCCTTGTCCGCTTGCCTATGCGTTCGGCCGAGGGCGCGGGCTTACCCGATGGCTCAAAGCGATCGGGTAAGCGCAATGTTAACGAAAAGAGACGTCGCCGCGGAACTCGAAGCTCTCCTCGTCGTCGGGGCCGCTGTGGAAATCCGCGTCCGTCGAACATCCCGCGAGAGTCCCCGCCATGGTTACCGAGCCGCCGACCACGTCGTAGAAGTAGAGTTCGCTTGCGGTGCCAGGGCAACCGCCAGTCACTGTGGCGAAATAGACGCGCCGGTTCAATTTGTCGAAACCAAGATCATTCGGCCCGAATCCATCCGGATCCAAGCCCGTGTCGGCAAGCAATGCTGAACTGCAATCCGAGGTATCGATCGCATCGATGTCGCCGTCCACCAGTAGCTAGCGTGCGCCAAACGCTTGGGTCTGCATCGCTTGCGCTTGGCGCCGCCGCCAACCGCCCCGGGGTGTCTGGCGCGCGAGGAATTTCGTGCTGGCCGCGCACAAAGAGGCGGGTTGATGTAGAATCTTAAGACCCAGGGCCGCGCGGGCTGTCGATGCTGTGTCGCGGCTAGCCGGTGGTTTGAGCCCCCAGGTGGCCGCACGGCAAACAGGGGAAGGATTCGTCATGCAACTCAACAAGGATCAGCTGCTCAAGGCCTATCGCGACATGAAGACGATTCGCGAGTTTGAAGAACGGCTTCACATCGAATTCGCCGCCGGTGAGATTCCCGGTTTCGTTCA
Source organism: Alphaproteobacteria bacterium (assembly GCA_027295145.1). Taxonomy (GTDB): domain Bacteria; phylum Pseudomonadota; class Alphaproteobacteria; order JAPULJ01; family JAPULJ01; genus JAPULJ01. The sequence continues at coordinate 1,507 of JAPULJ010000023.1, forward strand.
TCTCTACGCGGGCGAGGAGGCGGTTGCGGTCGGCGTCTGCTCGCATTTGAACGAGCAGGACAAGATTGCCAGCACGCACCGCGGACATGGGCACTGCATCGCCAAGGGATGCGATGTCTACGGAATGATGGCCGAGATCTTCGGCAAGAAAGACGGCCTTTGCGGCGGCAAGGGGGGATCGATGCACATTGCCGATCTCTCTCGCGGCATGATGGGCGCCAACGGCATCGTCGGCGCCGGGCCGCCGCTGATTTGCGGCGCGGCGCTGGCGGCGAAAACGCTTGGCACGAAAGGGGTGGGCGTGGCCTTTGTCGGCGACGGCGGATCGAACCAGGGCACGACGCTCGAGAGTCTGAACCTAGCCTCGGTCTGGAAGCTGCCCTGTGTCTTCGTGGTCGAAAACAACGGCTATGCCGAAGCGACATCGAGCAAGTACGCGGTCGCTGGGACGGATATCTCAGCGCGTGCGAAAGGATTTGACATGCCGGGCGTGACGGTCGACGGACACGATTTCTGCGCTGTGCATGAGGCCGCGGGAGAGGCCATCGACCGGGCTCGGGCCGGCGAGGGGCCGACTCTCATCGAATGCAAGGTGAATCGTTACTTCGGGCACTTCGAGGGGGACATGCAAACGTACCGCGGCGACGGTGAAGTAGAAAAGATCCGCGGCGAGCGTGACTGCATCGAGAAGTTCGCCCGCGCGCTGACGTCTTCGTCGCTGGTCGAGCCCGAGGAACTTGCCCAGATCGACGAGGCGGTCAAGGCATTGATTGATGACGCGGCCGAGCGCGCCAAGAGCGCGGCGGAGCCGGCCGCGGAAGATCTGCTGACTGACGTGTATGTAGCCTATTGAGGCCGCGCGGTCTCGGGAAAGATCGTGCGTTGAAGACAAGGAAGGTTTCCGATGGCGAGGACAATCAGCTTTCAGCAGGCGGTCGCCGAGGCCTTGGCGCAGGAGATGCGCCGCGATCCCTCGGTCATTCTCATGGGGGAGGACGTTGCGGGCGGCAGCGGCGCCGACGGCGAGATGGACGCCTGGGGCGGTCCGCTAGGCGTTACCAAGGGACTGTGGTCGGAATTCGGCGACCGGGTGATGGATACGCCGATCAGCGAGTCGGCGTTTATCGGGGCCGCGATTGGGGCGGCGACGGCCGGGCTGCGTCCGGTGGCCGAGCTGATGTTTGTGGACTTCATGGGCGTTTGTTTCGACCAAATTTTCAATCAGGCCGCGAAATTCCGGTACATGTTCGGCGGGCACGCCGTTACGCCGGTGGTGATCCGAAGCATGATCGGCGCGGGTTTTCGCGCCGCAGCGCAGCATTCGCAATGCCTGTATCCTCTTTTCACGCATATTCCCGGACTCAAGTGCGTCGTGCCTTCGACGCCGTATGACGTCAAGGGACTGCTGATTCAGGCGATTCGCGACGACGACCCGGTCATGTTTTTCGAGCACAAGCTGCTCTACAAGACCGAAGGCGAAGTGCCCGAGGAGTCCTATGCCATCCCGTTTGGCGAGGCGAATATCGTGCGGGAGGGGGACGACGTGACGGTAGTTGCCTTGGGGCGAATGGTGCACATGGCCGCCGAGGCCGCCGATCAGTTGGCGAAAGACGGCGTCGGTTGCGAGCTGATCGATCCCAGAACGACCTCGCCGCTCGACGAGGATACGATTCTAGAAAGTGTGGAGAAGACCGGCCGCCTGGTGGTGGTCGATGAAGCCTCGCCGCGCTGCAATATGGCGACCGACATTTCGGCGCTGGTTGCCCAACAGGCTTTCGGTGCGCTGAGCGCGCCGATCAAGATGGTCGCGCCGCCACATACGCCCGTGCCGTTCAGCCCGGCGCTGGAAGACCTGTATGTCCCCGACGCCGCGAAGGTAGCTTCGGCAGTGCGCGAGGTGATGGCGCACAAGCGATGAGCGTCTCTGGAATCCACCCATTGCTCATGCCCAAATGGGGTCTGGCGATGGAAGAGGGCAAGATCGTCGCCTGGCTGGTGGAAGAGGGCGAAGAGGTCGGGTCGGGGACCGAAGTCGTCGAAGTCGAAACCGACAAGATTGCCGGCGGGCTTGAGACCACCGAGGCGGGCATTCTGAGGCATGTCGCGCGCGTTGGCGAGATGGTTCCGGTGGCCGCGCTGGTCGGCGTGATCACCGATGCGTCGGTTCCGCCGGCGGAAGTGGACGCTTTCGTTGGCGAGTTCCAGGCGAAGTTCGTGCCCGAGAACGCCGATGGCAGGGTTGATGCCGCTGCTGATGCCGGACCCCAGTTCATCGATGCGGCCGGCCAGAAGCTTCGTTATCTCAAACTGGGCGGAGAGAGCGAGGAAGGCGGGCAGCCGGCGCCGGCGATTCTGCTGCACGGCTTCGGAGGCGACCTCAACAATTGGCTTTTCAATCACGGCGTCCTAGCCTCGGGGCGCGCGGTTTACGCCCTCGACCTTCCCGGCCACGGCGGCTCCTCCAAGGATGCGGGTGCGGGAAGTTTAGACGGCCTCACCGGGGCGCTGAACGCCTTTATGGATGCCATCGGCGAGCCACGCGCACACTTGGTTGGTCACTCGATGGGCGGAGCGGTGGCCCTCGATTTCGCGTTAACTCATCCCGAGCGGGTGGCTTCGCTCGTGCTGATCGCACCCGCGGGGCTGGGCCCCGAGATCGACGGCGATTATATCGAGGGCTTCATAGCGTCGGAGAGGCGGCGGGACCTCAAGCCGCACCTGCAAAAGCTCTTCGCCGATCCGGCGCTCGTGAATCGTCAACTGATCGACGACGTTTTGAAGTACAAGCGCCTCGACGGCACAGGCGCGGCCCTCAGAGCGATTGCCGGCGAGCTATTCCCCGGAGGGCAACAGGCCATCGCCTTGCGTGAGAGGCTCGCCGATTTGGCGACCCCGGTGCAAGTGATTTGGGGGGCGGCCGATCGCATCATACCGGCCGCTCAGGCCGAGGGGCTTCCCGAGACCATTGCAACCGAGGTGATCGCCAACGCGGGACACATGGTACAGATGGAAGCCGCGGCGGCGGTGAATCCCCTGATCGCCGGTTTTTGGAAACGCACGCGCACATAGGTGGCGCGAGCCGGTTGTGCGGCACTCGCAACGCGCCTGCGTTGGGTATCGCCCCCCTGTCCGTTTTGGTCCGCAAAACGGTCCACAAGACCGACCGGAAATGGCCTCTGGGCGTCACTCCAGACGCAATTCCGCTAGGAGCCGTACGCGTAAGTCGTTAATAAGCATACGGGGAGGTGGTAGGCTCGGCGCGATTCGAACGCGCGACCTGCCGCTTAGGAGGCGGCTGCTCTATCCATCTGAGCTACGAGCCCTTGACCGGCGACTGGCACGAGCCAGCGTGTTGCTTCATTTTACCGGACCGGGTCCCTTGCCCGGACCCCTTCGATTTGTGCTGGATCGCGCCTGCGTGGACGATCAGCCGACGAGTGAGAGAGGGCGAGCCTGTCCCCGAAATACCGAACGGCGGAAGAGGATCGAGCTGTCTGAGTTGCCGGCGACTCGGCCTTTGATACTTGGCTGGACGGCGGAGTAAGCGCGACGCGGGGGAAAGGTTGCCCCGGCTACGGTGATACAATGTGGAACTTCTAGGGGTAAAACTTCTAGGGAGAGCCAGCGATGTTTTCTCGATTTCGAGCCAGTCTGTTTTGCGGACTTCTTCTTCTGCCGGTGATCGCGCCAGGCCAGGCCAGCAAAAACATCGTCGTCATCTCGGCAGGCGGCGGCGACTATCTTTTTGCTTGCGGTGGCACGCTGGCGAACTTCATTGACGAGGGCTACAGCGTTTACGTCATCCAGACCGGCAATGACGAGAAGGATTCGATCGGGCTCGGCCCGGCGGAAACTCGTTTGGTTAACAACGAAGACGCCGAGAAAGCCGCCCGCATGCTAGGCGTGAGAGAGATTCTCAACATCAACGATAAGAGCGGGGAGCTGGCGCAGAATTCGACCAACGAGATGCGGAATCATTACTCGGTTCTGATTCGGCACTGGAAGCCGCAAAAAATCTTCCTGCCCGACCCCTACATCCACTATGAACCGGACTGGGATCAGTTCTTCACCGGACGAGCCGCGGAGGAGACCAACTACAGCAACGGCGGCTATTTTCTGCCCGAGGCGACCCGAGTTGGTCTTGCCCCGCGCGGCGTGCCGGAAACCTACTATTACGCCACCTACCGGCCCTATCGTCCCGGCGAGGGCGGGCATGGCTCGGCGAAATTCATGGCAGTGGACATTACTAAGAATTTCCAGCGCAAAGTAGCGGCGATTCAAGCACTGCGCAACCGCAACGGCCGCTATGCCCGGCACGTAAAGGCGCGCCTCGAGATGGCGGGCAATCCGTCGTCGCTTTTGGATGAAATCACTGAGTCGTCGACACGCGCGCTGATCGCTGCCTTTGTTGAAGAACTATCGGCGGCGATCGGCGGCAAGCACGGGTTCCGATACGGCGAAGAATTCAACTACCACGGCCGGGCGCCGGGAGAGGCGTCTGCTCTGCCACCTTGGATCGAACAGCGGGCCAAGCCGATCGAACGGTAAAATATCGAGCGGAAAAAAAAGGTTCCGTGACGCGCCCGGCCCGACTCCTGCCAAGGGCTGTCAGGCCGCGCAAGACTTCTTCATCGAAGCGGCCACGGTGAGAAAACGTCTTCGCAATCGTCGATCTTCTGGGACGTAACTAATATCGAACCTTCGTGGCCTGCTTTGTG
>JAPULJ010000230.1 GCA_027295145.1 Alphaproteobacteria bacterium
TGGCGTTCGATATTGCCACCGGCGACGACGCCGCCTGACGTGGTCCAGCACCCTTCCTTGGGCCGCGCCGACACGACCTGGACCTATTGTGATGCCACCGGCACATCCCTGCTCGTAGTTTGCCGCTGGAACCGAATCGGGCGCAGCAAGACAATCCTCCCGATTTCCTACGGCGTGTTAAACGGCACCGAAGGCTGGCACTTCAAACACCTCGCAGCGCCGCGGCCCCTTTTTGGGCTCGATCGGCTCGCGGCGCGGCCGAATGCAGAGGTGCTCTTGGTCGAGGGTGAGAAGGCCGCAGACGCCGCCCAACGTTTGTTGCCGAAGATGGTCGCCATGACATGGCCGGGTGGCGCCAATGCGATTCGTCACGCCGATTGGACAACCCTCGCCGGCCGAACAATCATCATCTGGCCCGACAACGACGAAGCGGGACGAAAGGCAGGCAAAACAGTCGCCGGGCTGTTGAGACGCGTCGGCGCTGCGAAAATCAACCTTATTGACCCACCGGCGAATGTTTGCCAAGGCTGGGATCTGGCTGACGCGGCCAGCGACGGCTGGGATAGCCAACGCGTCGCCTCATGGCTAGCCAATCATAGCCGTGCCTTATCGGCTGGCCGTACTGTGCAGCGTAGTGATGGTGAGGAACCCCGTTCACCCAGGTTTTCGGACGACCAGTTGGCGTTGCGCTTCACTGCAGAGCTTGGTGATGAGCTGCGCTACATTCACCCGTGGGGGAAATGGCTTCGATGGGATGGAAGGCGTTGGTCATTCGACCAGACGCTCGCGGTCCCCGACCGCGCCCGCGGGATTTGCCGGGTTGCCGCTACCGAGTGCTGGGACCCCAAGGAGCAGAACGCGATCGCCAGCGCTAAGAAGGTGGCTGCCGTCGAGAGACTCGCCCGATCGGACCGCCAGCATGCTGCGACAGTGGAACAGTGGGACACAAATCCGTGGCTGTTGCCCACGCCAGTGGGCGAGGTCAGTCTGCGGCTGGGCGAGATTAGCCCGGCGAGGCCCGAGCACTACATGACCAAGATTACGGCCGTGGCCCCGGAGGGAGAGTGCCCGCTATGGCAGCAATTTCTTGAGCGTGTTACCGGCGGCGACAAGGAACTGCAGCTCTATCTGCAGCGAGTTGTCGGCTATTGCTTGACCGGAAGCGTGGAGGAGGAGGCACTATTCTTCCTGCATGGCACTGGCCAGAACGGCAAGGGTGTCTTCATCCACACTCTTGCGGGGATCTTTGGGGAATTCCACACGGCCGCCCCAATGGAAATGTTCCTGTTCTCGAAACATGATCGGCATCCGACAGAGTTGGCGGGTCTGCGCGGAGCGCGGCTCGTGACCTGCACGGAAGTTGAGCAAGGGCGCCGCTGGGATGAGGCCAAGATCAAGGCGCTGACGGGCAGCGACACGATCAGCGCTCGATTCATGCGGCAGGACTTCTTCAACTTTATTCCGACCTTCAAGCTAATGATCAGCGGCAACCACAAGCCGTCGTTGAGCCATGTTGACAAAGCGATAAGCCGTCGTTTCCATCTGATCCCCTTTACCGTGACCATTCCCGACGACGAGCGCGACGATAAGCTCGCAGAAAAGCTGAAAGGCGAATGGCCCGGCATCCTACAATGGGCGATCGACGGAGCGGTGGAGTGGGCACGGATTGGTCTGGCACCGCCGGAGGCCGTTCTCGAAGCCACCCAGGAATATCTATCGGCGCAGGACAGCATTTCGCTGTGGATCGAGGAGCACTGCACTGAGGGTGCGAACGAGCAGGAGACGATCGCGAAACTATGGACGTCGTGGCGAACTTGGTGCGACCAAACGAATGACTACGCAGGGAAGAAATCGGGGTTTGTCGAGGCTCTCGTGACGAGGGGATACAGGCGAACCACCATAGGCAAGGCCGGAGCAAAGGGTCTTTCCGGTATCCGTCTGCTCCGCACCGAGGAGCTTGGAATTGAACCTTCATAAGATGCAGCTCGTTGAAAACATTGCATTGCTGACCGGGCTGACCGGCCATCCATGTAGACACGTACGCGCGCGCGGAACGTCGATAAATGGAATCGGGTCAGCCCAGTCAGCAATTGAATAAGATCAAATACTTAAGGACGAGGTCAGAAACGTCCATGCTCTCTCCCCACCAAGGCACGGAGATTGAAATTCACGTCCGTCGGTCAAAAGTTTAACAGTGGTGAAGGGGATGGGATGCGTCTGAGCGGGACTCAGTCGCATTTTCATGTTCGAATTCCATTTCTAAAGAGGACCGGTTCTAAAGAGGACCGGAAAATGTGACGGATTGATTGGTCACGTTGGCGAACGACGTTCGCCAACGCCTCGATACGCATGGTGGCGCAGCGGAAGCTCGCTTGGTTCATTCCCAAAGGTTTGGCGGTTCGATTCCGTCCCGCGCATTTCATGGGCACTGCTAACTGACCACGGGACCCCGCCAGAACGTCCGGACATATTCTTGAGGGGCTGGCTCAGTGTTTCGGGGTCCCGCAAAAAATCGCGGGTCCTTCCCAGGGCCAAAACGTAAGCGGGTCGGCGCAGTGCGACCTCTCGCCAGTAAGTTCTGGAAGATCTGATGCACCGCAACCACGTTCAAGGGCTAGCCGGATGCCGGCCATGAATAGATCCAAGATCCTCACACAGATACATGCGATTGTTGATGCTCGATTGTTCAGCGGCCGTCCATGGCCCGCCGATAGAGAATCCTGTGCTGCATTAAGAAGAACGTTCTTGCTCGACGAACAAGTTCCCGGGGACACTGAAACGTCGATGACGACGGCGTGGGAGAGGGAACACCACCTAGATCTGATCGACGTGTTCATAGGTTTTTTGGAAGAATGGGAAATGGCTTCGATCCTCGAGGAACATGGACTGATCGATCAATCAGAATGCGAGTTTATCTATGATCAACTAGAAGCCGGTACCGATCCTGAAGACGTAATGCTTCCCGTCGTTCGAAAGGCATATTTTGAATACTACAACCCTTCCAAATTCCTGAGCTAATTCGATGCGGCATGATTAGCTCA
>JAPULJ010000231.1 GCA_027295145.1 Alphaproteobacteria bacterium
ATCGCCTTGTCGGGCAGGAAGCGGTCGGTGATGTAGCGGTTCGACAGCGTCGAGGCGGCGACCAGGGCGGCATCGGCGATGCGCACCCCGTGGTGCAGCTCGTACTTCTCCTTCAGGCCGCGCAGGATCGAGATCGTGTCCTCGACGCTCGGCTCGGCGACGAAGACCGTCTGGAAGCGCCGCGCCAGCGCCGCGTCCTTCTCGATATGCTTGCGGTACTCATCGAGCGTGGTGGCGCCGACGCAGTGCAGCTCGCCGCGCGCCAGCGCCGGTTTCAGCATGTTCGATGCATCCATCGCGCCCTCGGCGGCACCGGCACCGATCAGCGTGTGTAGCTCATCGATAAACAAAACAACCTCGCCGGCGGCGGCGGAGATCTCCTGCAGCAATGCTTTCAGCCGCTCCTCGAACTCGCCGCGGAACTTGGACCCGGCGATCAATGCGCCCAGATCCAGCGCCATCAAGCGCTTGTTTTTAAGCGATTCGGGCACGTCACCATTGGCGATACGTAAAGCAAGCCCCTCGACGATGGCGGTCTTGCCGACCCCCGGCTCGCCGATCAGCACCGGGTTGTTCTTGGTCCGGCGCGAGAGCACCTGGATGGTGCGCCGGATCTCCTCGTCGCGGCCGATTACCGGGTCGAGCTTGCCGTTGCGCGCCGCTTCGGTCAGATCGCGAGCGTACTTCTTGAGCGCTTCGTAGGAATCCTCGGCCGTTGCGCTGTCCGCCGTGCGGCCCTTGCGCATCTCGTTGATGGCCGCGTTGAGCGCCTGGGGGGTGAGCTCGGCCTCTTTCAGGACGGCAGCCGCGCGGGTGCCGCTGGCCATGCTTAGTGCCAACAACAGTCGCTCGGCCGAGACATATGCGTCGCCGGCCTTCTCGGCCAGCTTCTCGGCGCTTTCGAACAGGCGCGCGACCTCGGGCGTCAGATGCAGCTGCCCGGCGCCCGTGCCCTCGACGGACGGCATCTTGGCAAGCTCGGCTTCGACGCCGGCGAGGGAAGCTGCCGGATCGCCGCCCGACGCGCGGATCAGGTTGCCGGCCAGACCCTCTTTGTCGTCGAGCAGGACCTTTAGAACATGTTCGGGTGTGAAGCGTTGGTGGTTCGAGCGAAGCGCAAGCGTCTGCGCTGCTTGGATAAATCCCCGGCTGCGCTCGGTATAGTTTTCGAAATCCATGTCGTACCATCCCTGTGTAGCGTCCCCCGGCAAGCGGCAGGACAGGTTGGCGGACCCTGCTAGGAGGCGTCCGTATTGAATATGGGGAGGGGGCGCGAGGGCCGCAACGAGGGGATAGGCAAGCAAATGGAGCGCTACCGCCACAAACTGACTAGATTGATATATCCGCTCGAACCAACGATTAATCGCTCAAGAATGATCGCCAGGCCATAAAGAGCGCAGGGAAGTTCCGATGGATATTAAAAGCGCAACCCAAGCCGACTTCTCCCTGCGTCACCCTTTCCGTATTCGCTACGCCGAGACAGACGCGCAAGGGGTGGTGTTTTTCGGCAATTACTTGATCTACTACGACACCGCGATCAGCGAGTATTTCCGGGCGCTGGGCTACGACTATGCCAACCAGGTGCGGGATACGGGCACCGATTTCCATGTCGTCCGGGTTTCGGTCGACTACCATACACCGCTGCGCTACGACGACGAGATCGAGGTCGGGGTGAGGGTATCGCGCCTCGGCAAAGCCTCGCTTCACTTCGCCGTCGCCATTTTCGTAAAGGACGCCGATGAGCCCGCCAGCACCGGCGAGATCGTCTGGGTCAACGCCGATCAGAGCACCGGCAAATCGGCGCCGGCGCCGGAGGTTTTACGCAAACTGATCGCCGCGCAGGGCTAAACATAGCCGGCGTCCGCCTGAACCCAAGGGCGCGGCTTAAGCCCCGGATGAGACCACCTTGACTCCGTACCAGAGTACGGAGATTACCGTCGACACCATGACACGGTCCTTCAGTCGTTCCGCGCCAACCAAAGAAAATGAGACGGCGGCCCCGGCCCCCGCACGCCGCGCTTTTCGGCGCATTGCCGCCGCCGGCATCCTGTTCCAGGGCGGCGCGGTCACGGCCGATACCAGCACGATGATCGCGGGCCTCGTGCACCAGCTCACGGGCAGCCCCCTGGCGGTCGGCGCGGCGGCGGCAATCTCGCGCATCGGCTGGCTGGCGCCGCAGCTGATCATCGGCCACCTTGCACAGCGCCGGGCGCGGCGGATGCCCTACTACAAGTTCGGCGCCTTCGGACGGGCGGCTACTCTAGCCGCGCTGGCGGCATTGGTTTGGGCCAGCGATGGTGTCGCCGCCGCCTTCCTTGTGCCCGCCTTTTTTGTCGCCTGGACGATCTATGCCTTCGTTAGCGGGGTGGTCGCGGTCCCCTATAACGACATCGTCGCCCGCTCGATCGCCTCGGAGCGTCGCAGTCGGCTGCTGGCGCTGCGCTTTTTCGGCGGCGGTCTCCTGGCGATCGCCGTTGCCGCCATCGCTTTCCGCATCCTCGAACGGCTTCCCGTCGCCACCGGCTACGCTGTCGTGCTGGCGATGGGCGCCGCGCTGTTCATGTGCTCGGCGGCCTCGTTCGCCTCGGTGCACGAGTCCGACGCGGTGCCGGACAAAGATCACCAAGGCTTCGGCGCCTTCCTCAGAGAAGGCATCCGGGTCGCCCGGACCGACCACCGATTCCGGCTGTTCCTGCTCGCCCAATGGTGCGGCGGCGCGGTCGGCATGGCGCTGCCTTTCTATGTGCTGGTGGCGAGAGAGGAAGGAGCGCTCCGTCTGCAGGACGTCGCCGTGCTGGTCGCCGCGCAGACGGGCGGCGCCATCCTCGCAAACGCGCTGTGGGGCTGGTGGGGCGACCGCCGGGGCAAGCTCAGCCTGTTGCGTCTGGTCGCCGCGTTCGGCGCAGCGGCCCCCATCCTGACGCTGATATGGGCGGAACTGGCCCCGCCGGAGCGCATTACCACCCTCATCTGGTTCGCCGCCGTGTTCGCCATATTGGGGGCAGTCGACAACGGACGCACGATCGCCTATCTGGGCTACCTGATGGAGATCTCCCCCGACCACCGGCGGCCCGCCTACAGCGGCTACTTCAACGCTCTCTATGCGCCGGTTTGGATATTACCGGTGGCGGCGGCGGGAATCGCCGAGGCGGTCTCCTTCGCCGCCGTATTCTGGCTGGCCATCGGAGCGGCGCTGCTCCAGCTCGCGGTTTTGTGGCGTCTCAAGCGGAACCCGACGTGATGTCTGGGATGAACCGCTTTCGATGGTTTCTGACTGGGCTGCGCTACCGCGCGCGGGGAATCCGGCTGTCTGGGGCGCCGGACGACTCCGTTTGGTACTTCGCCTTCGGAGCGAACATGCACGACCAGGCGTTCCGTCAGCGGCGCGGGATGCGGCCTCTGGAGTGGCGCCCGGGACGGATTCACGGCTATCGGTTGCGCTTCAACCTCGACGGCCGTCCCCGCGGCAGGACTGCCCCTGCGAACCTGGGCCCCGACCCCGGCGCCGAAGTGTGGGGAGTGCTCTACCGGATCACCAGGGCCGACCTTGTGCATCTCGACACCACGGAAGGCGTGCCCGGACGGCGCTACCGCCACCTCTGGGCCGAGGCGGAGGACTTGAAAGGCAGGCGGATTCTGTCCGTCACCTACATTGCCGACGGTAACAAGACCGACGGCCGCCCGTCCTCGCGATACATCACTTTGTTGCGCGAGGGCGCCCGCGCCCACGGACTGCCCAAGCACTATCTCAGGTTTCTCGACTCTGTTGAGCCCGCGGAATAGGCGGCTCTTGGTCCGACCCCCCGGCAAGAGTGCCGCCGCAACAAGACCGCTCGCCAATATCAGGACCGGGCGGGCCTTGCCGAACCAGGGGTTGACTCCGTACTTAAGTACGGAATGTAGAACCGCCATCATGGAGATCGAGAAACATGAGTGAAACGATGATCGGTGCGGCGCTGGAGGATACCCCCGGCTAGCGGACATCGTGAGATGACGGGATGCGCGGAGCATCCAAAAAATCGCAAGAAAGGAACGCTCAGATGAAGACCATGTTAAAGACCGGCGGCATCGTTGCCACCGTACTCGCTGCATTCTTGGCTGCTTCCCCGTCAGGGGCGCAGAAGATGAAAGAACCTATGGGTGGGATGAAGGGCATGGTATCCCGCAAGGCACCGGTCGTACCGCCGGTCACGGGATACAGCAAGGGGCAAAAAATCCTCTTCCTGCACACCGAAGCCTCGGACCCGAAGATCGCCAAGATTTTGACTGACATGATGGGCTCTCCGGTCCTTATCGTGCCTTCGCTGGCGAAGATCCCACGCGGGCTGCGGATGCCCGTCTTCGTCTTCACAAACGGGGTGAAAGCCAGCGGGCCGATGGGTCCGTTGGGGTTCCAGCCCGACGTTTTTCCGAGCCCGCCGGGAACCCCTGGCTACACCTCTCTGCGGACAGTCACACTCGTTACCTGGAAGAATCCGGCTTCGGCCCGGATCTTGAAATCATCGGCTGAAGTGTTGGCCGCCCACAAAAAGGGCGAGGTCGCCATCAAAGACAGCGGAATCGTCGTCGTCATGCCCATGCTGACTTGGCCCGGCGGGAAGCGGTAGCCCGATGTCGCTGCTCCGTGAAGAGACGTTGAGAGCTTCCGTCCGTCACCGGGGGGCGACACGATCCTCGACGACAGCGCTGACATCGTGCTTGCATTGGTTCGGTCTGCACAGCGATGCACGGCGCGTCGGCCGAGGCGCAAGTCGGTTTCCTGTTGTTCTACGTCAGCCAAACCTTTCCTAGACTTCGTACTTACGTACGGAGCGTAGAAACACCTTCATGGAGATCGTAATACATGGGTGACATGACCATCGGCGCGGCGGCGAAGGCGGCCGGCGTCGGTATCGAAACGATCCGCTTCTATGAGCGCAGAGGGCTCATCCCACAACCGATTAAGCCCGAACGGGGCTATCGAACCTACCCCGCCGAGGTGATCGGCCGCGTGCGCTTCATCCGTGAGGCTCAAAGCCTTGGTTTCTCTCTACGCGAGGCCGCCGAATTGCTCGCCCTGCAGGCCGACCCGGCGGCGGATTCGGGCGAGGTCCGCGAGCGGGCGGCAGCCAAGATCGGGGAAATCGGCGAGAAGATCGCCCGTCTGGAACGCATTCGCGGCGCTCTTGGCGCATTGATCGCAGCCTGTCCCGGCAGCGGGCCTTTGGGCGATTGCTCGATCATGATGGCGATGCTCGGCGACGGGCTATCCTCGGAAGAGGTGTAGTCGCCATGGGCAAAGGGTTACCGACCGTCATTCTCGGCTTGGCCCTTCTGTTTGCCTCGATCGCGGCTCAGGCAAAACCGTTGACCTACGAGTTGGCGGTGGACGGGTTGGCCTGCCCGTTTTGCGCCTACGGTATCGAGAAGAAGTTGGGCGCGATCTCGGGGGTTAAACAGCTTACCGTCGATATCGCCAGGGGCGTGGTGCGGGTGGTCATGGCCGAGGGCGCCCGGTTGAAGGAACGCTCCGCCCGCAAAGCGGTCGAGGCTGCGGGGTTCTCGCTTTCCCGCTTCCGCCAGCTCGGGGACAGCAAATGATGCAGCCCGTCCGCTGGCTGGGCCCGGCCGCAATGGGTCTGGCGCTGGCCCTGCATCCAGCGAGCAGCGCTGGCGCTCCCATCACCTTCAACACCGCGCTGCCCGTCGCGCAAGGCGAGTTCGTTTTTCGCCAACTCTTTACCTACGGGCGCGCCAGCCGCGATCCAATCGGCCTTAGCCGAAGCCTTAAGGCCTTCTCGTCGACCTCTGTCCTGGTCTACGGGATCACGAGTGATCTTGCTATCTTCGGCGCCATTCCATTTTTCGACAGGCGCTTGGCGTTGAATGCGGGCGGCGGGCGCACGACGCGGAGCGCAGCCGGCATCGGCGATATCCGCTTCTTCGGCCGGTTTACGATCTACAAACTCAACCTGCCGGGGCGCAGTTTCCGGATCGCACCCTTTGCCGGTGTTGAGATGCCGAGCGGCGAGCATGGCAAGCGCGACGGGCTCGGCCGCCTGCCGGCGGGCCTGCAGCTCGGCTCGGGCTCGTGGGATCCGTTCTTCGGCATCGTCGCCACCTACCAGACCCTGGACTTCCAGATCGACGCCGAGGCCGGCTATCAGGCCAACACGCCTGCCGATGGGTTCGAATTCGGCGACGTGCTGCGCCTCAACGCATCGCTACAAGTCCGATTGTGGCCGCGCGAGCTCAAATCCGACGTCCCCGGCTTTTTCTACGGGATTTTGGAGGCCAACCTCGTTCACCAGCGCCGCAACCGGCTCGCCGGCGCAAGCGATCCCAACTCGGGCGGCACAAGGCTGTTCCTCGTACCAGGCCTGCAATACGTGACCCGGCGCTGGATTATCGAAGCTGCTGTTAAACTGCCGGTGCGCCAGAAGCTGAACGGCACGGGGCTCAAGAGCGATTACACCGTTGTGGTCGGCTTCCGCGTCAACTTTTAAAAATTGGAGGGCGATCGGAACATGCGCCGTTGGCTCAATCGGATCGCGGGCGGGATCATCGTCTTCGCGGCAATCGTTTTCATCGGCGGGTGGATCGTCTTCGTACCCTCGGCCAAGGAGCCGGGCTACGAATTCATTGCCGCCTGGGGCGGGCGGGGCACCGGCCCCGGGCAGTTCCGCGATCCGACGGGAATTGCCGTGACCGACACAGAAGTTTTCATCGCCGACGCACGCAACGGGCGCATCCAGGTGTTCGACTTTTCCGGTAGGTTCAAACGCCAGTTCGGTAGGCCCGGCAAAAAATTGGGCCAGCTCGGACGGCCGATGAACCTGACCATCGCCCGGGGCGAGCTTTACGTCGCCGAATATTTCAACGACCGCATCCAGGTTTTCGCCCTCGACGGCACGCCGAAGCGGATCATCGGCGGTCCCGGCAATGGCCCCGGCCAGTTCGACGCCCCCGGCGGTGTTGCGGTTACCGCCGACGGCGATCTTTGGGTCGCCGATTTCTACAACCAGCGTGTCCAGCACTTGCGCGCCGACGGCTCTTTCATTCGCCAGATCGGCAAGACCCGCAAGATCGGCATCGCCGGGCGCCGGTTCAACTATCCGACCGATGTTGCGCTGGGGCCGAAGGGCGCGCTCTTCGTCGCCGACGGATACAACGACCGGGTCCAGGCGTTCGGGCCAAGCGGTACATTTTTACGCAAATGGGGCGGCCCCTTTGCGATCAACATATTCGGGCCGTTTCGAGGCTGGTTCGCGACCGTCACCGGGATCGCAACAGACGCTGAGGGCAACGTCTTTGTTGCCGATTTCTATAATAACCGGGTTCAGAAGTTTTCCGGCAACGGCACTTTTTTGGCAAGCTTCGGTGAAAAGGGCACAAAGGCCGGCCAGTTCAGCTTCACGATCGCGCTTGCGATAGCGAAAGACGGCACGGTCTTTGTCGTCGATTTCGGTAACAACCGCGTTCAGAAATGGCGGCCCAAGCGCTGATCCGCCGCCGCTACTCAGCCGGGGGCGGCTCCGTGCCTTTGGCGGATTTCTCGTCCGTACCGCCTGCGTCCTCGGATTTGGTAGCCTTGGCTTTGGCGGGCTTGACTTTGACCTTGCCCTTATCGGCCTTGTTCTCGTTGGCCTTGGTGCTGGCGGGCTTGGCAATAGCGGCTTCGGTCTCGACGGCCTTGGCTTCACGGGGCCTAGCGTTGGTGGGCTTAACTTTAGGCGCTTCGGCCTCGTCGGCCTTGGCTTCACTGGGCTTGGCATTGGCGGGCTCAGTATTGCCGGCTTCTGCTTCGTCGGCCTTGGCTTCACCGGACTTAGCATTTGCCGGCTTAACACTAGTGGCTTTAGCTTCATCGGCCTTGGCTTCACTGGGCTTGGCATTGGCGGGCTCAGCATTGCCGGCTTCTGCTTCGTCGGCCTTGGCTTCACCGGACTTAGCGTTGGTAAACTTAACATTTGTGGCTTCGGACTCGTCAGCCTTGGCTTCACTGGGCTTGGCGTCTTCTGACCTGTTCTGGTCCGCCCTTGTCTCCTCGACTCTATTCTCCTCGGCCCTGCCTCTTTGCTGGCCGTTGGATTTTGACGAAATATCGCGACCGCTACCGTTGGCGCCGGCATTGGCATCGTTATTTACGTTGAGGATGCGGAAATAGTGTTCAGCGTGCTGGTAGTAATTTTCCGCAGCGATGCGGTCTCCGGTGGTGGTCGCATCGCGGGCCAGAGTCAGATATTTCTCCATAACCTGGTAGGCATTGCCGCGAACCCGAACGCTGGGCCCGTTGCTGTCGAAATTCTGATTGCGTTGAGGCCCCGGCCGGCGCCCGCTGTTGCGTCCGCGGCGGGGACGAGGATTGGTTTGTTGTCTCATTGTCTATTCACGCATCCGTAGCACACAAATCCCCTAATTTCCCGGCGGCCAAAAATCTCTGCGGCCCGTCGGTAATGGATTTCCAATTTCGTTCGGGAGGCCCGATCGGCTCGTAGCCGAACACAGACCTTCCTAAACACTTAACAAATTTGTGGGGTCCATGCCAACAACAAATACCATTAAAACATTCAACGAATGGTGAAAGCCGATCCGCATCGATCCCCGGCAAGCGCGACCGCTACCCTTGGATGTCCCGCCAAATCCTCGTCCATCGCAAGAAACTGAAGCCCGGCGCTGTTCACGATATCCGCTGCCGCCTGCGCCTGTCCCGCGCCTACCTCTATAATGGCAAGGCCGCCCGGCTTAAGCAATTGCGCCGCACCCCGCGCCGCGGCGCGTATTCCATCGAGACCGTCGCGGCCGCCATCAAGGGCCACATGTGGATCACAACGAACCTCGGGCGGCAGATTGGCGATATCCGCACTCGGTATATAGGGTGGATTGGACAGAACACAATCGAACTCCCGGACTAGTCCAGCTCCCCAATCGCCGACGATGAACGAAGCGCGTGCGCCGAGCCCCAGACGCTGGGCATTCGCTACCGCCACCCGCACCGCCGGCGCCGCAATATCTACGCCGACGCCGCTCGCTTCTGGCAACTCCGAGAGCAACGCCAACAACAGACACCCCGTGCCGGTGCCGAGATCGGCGATGCGTAACGCAAATTGGTGGTCGGCGATCCTGGCCAGCGCCGCCTCGATGACTGTTTCGCTGTCGGGCCGCGGATCGAGGGTCGCAGGGCTCAGAGTGAAATCGAGGCTCCAGAATTCGCGCAAACCCAATATGCGCGAGACCGGCTCGCCGGCAATCCGCCGTGCCAGCATCGGCTCTAACCGCGCAAGCGTCTCTTCGCTTAAGGAGGCATCCTTTCTGAGACAGTCGGCCAGCAGCAGGCGCGCGTCGAGCTTGGGATTGGTAATGCCCGCCGCCTCAAACCGCCGAATGGCAGCGTCGGCAACCGCGCCCACCGTGCTGACAGCCTCGATGCCGGGTCCGGCGTTCATTCGACGGCCGCCAGGCGCGCGGCCTGGTCTTCGGTGGTCAGGGCATCGACGATCTCGTCCAGCGCTTCGCCTTCGAGGACAGCTTCGAGCTTGTGCATGGTGAGCCCGATCCTGTGATCTGTCACCCGCCCTTGTGGGAAGTTGTAAGTGCGGATGCGCTCGGAGCGATCGCCCGAGCCGATCTGACCGCGGCGGTCGGCGGCGCGCTCGGCGTCAAGCTCGGCGCGTTGCTTTTCGTAGATCCGCGCACGCAGCACCTTCATCGCCTTGGCTTTGTTCTTGTGCTGTGATTTCTCGTCTTGGATGGCGACCGTTGTGCCGGTGGGCAGGTGGGTAATGCGCACGGCGCTGTCGGTCGTGTTGACCGACTGACCGCCGGGCCCGCTCGAACGATAAACATCGATCCTAAGATCCTTATCCTCGATCACCACATCGACCTCTTCGGCATCGGGCAGCACTGCCACGGTCGCCGCCGAGGTATGGATGCGGCCGCCCGACTCCGTTACCGGCACCCGTTGTACCCGGTGGACGCCGGATTCGAACTTCAGGCGGGCAAAGACCGCGCGGCCGGTGATGCTGGCGATCGCTTCCTTGTAGGCGCCGATGCCGGTCTCGTTGATCTCAATGACTTCAAACTTCCAGCGGTGCTTCTCGGCGTAGCGCTGGTACATACGAAATAGCTCGGCCGCGAATAGCCCGGCTTCATCGCCGCCGGTGCCAGCGCGCACTTCGAGGATGGCGTTCTTCTCGTCGACATCGTCCTTGGGCAGCAACAACACCTTGAGCTCGGCTTCGAGCTCGGGAACGCGGGCTTTGAGCGCGGCAAATTCAGTCTCTGCAAGTTCGCGCATTTCGGCGTCGCCATCGGGATCGGCGATCATTTCGGCGAGATCGCCCATTTCGGCCTTAGCATCGCTCAAGGCTTCGATCTGCTCGACCACCGGTGAGAGGTCGGCATATTCCTTCGATAGCCTTGCCATCTCCTGCTGGTCGGTCAGCTCTCCGCTGGCCAGCGTATTTGCGAGTTCCTTGTGGCGCTCGACGACCCGGCCGAGCTTGGTATCGAGGCTCACTTTTCTTGTACTCCCTTATTCCCGCCGCAGGGTTTGCTTTTGGCTCGGCCGAGACCGAAGAGCCGCCGCACTGCGCGTTCAGCTTCCTGGTTGTCCGAAGCGGCGCCGTCGCGCAACAATTTCGACGGTTCGTGCAGGAGCCGGTTGATCAGCCGCCGGCTGACTTCCTCCGAACCGGCACTGGCATTGGCCTCCAGCACTTCGCGGCGGACGGCTTCGAAATGCTCGCGCAACGCGGCGATCGCCGGCACTGCCTGACGCTCGGCACGGCCGCGAAGAAATTCCTCGAGGCCGCGATCGAGGATTGCCCAAGCCTCGTCCGCCACCGCTTCGCGTGAGGCCCGACCCTCGAAGGCGACCCGTTCGAGATCGTCGAGGCCGAACAGAAAGGCCTCATCCAGCCGCTCGACTGCCGGCTCGACATCGCCCGGCACCCCGCCATCGACGATGAAGATCGGTTGCCGCCGGCGGCGTTTCAACGCGCCTTCGATCATTTCCGCAGTTACTGCGTATTGGCGCGCGCCCAGCGAGATCACGATGATGTCGCATTCGGGAAGAGCCGCGGCGAAAGTATCGTAAGGCACAAGATGGCAGTCGAGCCGCCGCGCCGTGGCCTCGGCGCGTGCGCTTGTCGGCGCGCTCGTCATCAGCCGCCCCAGCCCGCTGGCGCGCAACTGCTCCACGACAATCTCACCCATCTCGCCGTCGCCGATAAGAATCGCCGCGGCGTTCGAGAGATCGCCGTGGATGTCGCGGGCAATCTGGACGGCGGCGGCAGCCATCGATACCGGCCGCTCGCCGATCGTCGTCTGCTGGCGCACCTGCTTGGCGACGCCGTAGGCCGCTTGCAGCGCCGCTTCGAGCTCGGGTCCTATCATACCAGCAGCCTTGGACAACCGGTGACTGGCCTTGACCTGGCCAAGCACCTGGGGCTCGCCGATGATCTGGCTGTCGAGCGAGGCGGCAACGGCGAAGATTTGACGAGCCGCCTGGTCGCCGAAATGGATGTAGAATTGCTCGCTCATTTCCGCCCCTTCGGGCCCAGCGCGCGCGGCGAGAAAGCCGGCGATTTCCCGCGCTGCCGCATCGACATCCGATGCCGCCGCCTGAACTTCGACCCGGTCGCAAGTCGAGAGCACTAGCGCCTGATGCACGCCTATTTTATTTAAGTGGGCCAGCAAGCTCGGCATTTCCCGGTCGTCGACATAGATCTCGTCGCGCAGCACGACGGTGCTCGAACGATGATTGGCGCCGACCACGAGAAGTTGGGCCGGCCCGTTTCCACGGCCCGCCATCGATGCGCTAACGGTAGGGGGCGAGGGCGGCTTCGAGCTGGTCGAGGGCAACCTCGCTCTGCTCACCGCTATCGAGATCGCGCAGCGTCGCCGCATTGCGCGCCAACTCGTCCTCACCGATCAGAAGCGCCGCGGTAGCGGCAATCTTGTTGGCCTGCTTCATCCGCTTCTTGAGATTTCCGCCAAAGCCCAGCTCGACAGTGAACCCGGCATCGCGTAGCCGCTCGGCGATCCCTCGCGCTTTGCGACCGGCCTCATCGCCGATCGGAACGATGGCCACCGGGCGGGGTGGATCGAAGACCAGTTGCGCCAGCTCGGCCAATCG
>JAPULJ010000232.1 GCA_027295145.1 Alphaproteobacteria bacterium
CGCCGGCGATGTAATGGCCAAGGATATGATGAGCGAAGACGCCGCCGAAGGCATCAACGCCTTCGTCGAGAAACGCAAACCGGTGTGGCGGGACCGGTAGAGAAATCGGGTCGCCACAGGTGATAATTATTTGTCTGCCGAACAGGAGAACATAGTCCAAACCGAACCGGTGCAACGTGTTAGAATCGTTGCCATTACCCATGCTGCGAGACCGCGCGCGCCGCAGAAAGCGATTGACTCCACGCCGACGCCCGATGCCGACACAAGCGATGCAAGTGCCAGCGGAGTCGCAACCGCTGCCTCCGAGGAGATCAACTTTCAAAAAGCGCTGAGTCTCCATCTGCGCGGCGAGCTTGCTGGCGCGGAGGCGGTCTATCGCGAGCTGATCCGCAGGAATCCAAACAATCCCGATTACCAACACCTACTCGGGCTTGCTCTGCATCAAACAGGCCGGCGGAAGGATGCCGAAGCCCGTCTGCGCAAGGCTGTGGAAATTCAGCCTGGCGCCGCCGAATTCCACAATTCTCTGGGTGCTGTGCTCATTACCATGGAGCGTAACGATGAGGCATCGGCGGCATTCGAATCCGCCCTCAAGATCGAACCCGGCCTCAGCGACGCACATTACAATCTGGGTTACATAGATCACTCAATGGGGCGGTTGCGTGAAGCTCTCGGGCGCTATAAGCACGCGCTCGACTGCAATCCCTTCCATGTGCCCGCGACAATCAATTGGGGCGGCATTCTGATGGACCAGGATCGTCCGAACGAGGCTGGCTTAATGTTTCAGCGGGCGCTTCAACACGAACCGAGTTCTCTGCCCGCATTAAGAAGCCTTGCCCGTGTTTACAGGGCCAAAGGCAGTCTGGAAGCATCGGCAAACCTCCTTCGGCAAGCGATCGAGATCGCGCCGGACGATGCAAATGCCCATTCGGAATTGGCCTTAACACTCCTTCTCAACGGAATTTATAAACAAGGCTTCGAGGAGTACGAATGGCGCGCGCGCGAGTCCGGGACCTCGTCTCGGTATTTCACGCAGGCTCTGTGGGACGGCAAGAATTTTGACGGCAAGACCGTCCTCCTGCACGGCGTTCAGGATCCGGCCGAAGCCATCCAATTTGTTCGCTATGCCGGCTTGGTCGCGACCAGAGGTGGACGTGTCGTTCTCGAATGCGCGCCTGCACTCAAGCGTCTGTTTGAGACAGTGCCGGGCATTGCCGAAGTAGTAGCGACGGGCGAAGCTTTCACTGACTTCGACTTGCATTTCCCGATCGAATCCCTTCCACGGCTCTTCGGCACGACCCCGGAGACAATCCCATCGGCTATCCCCTATCTATCGGCGCCCAATGGGCGGGCGTTACCGTTCCAACCGGTAGCCAACACAAAATTCCAGATCGGCGTTGTATGGCGTTGTCGCTCATCTTCATCGAACCGCGGCGCGAAGAATTTTCCTCTCGCTTACCTGCTTGAGCTTGCTACACGCCCGGGGATAACACTTGTCAGCCTGCAAATCGGCGCGACCTCGGAAGAGCAAGAACTGCTCGCGGAACACAGCATCACCCACATCGGCGAGCGTCTCGGAGACTACGCCGATACGGCGGCGGCGATAACCAAACTTGATTTGGTTATTTCGGTGGAGTCACCCGAAGCTCACCTCGCCGGTGCACTAGCGCATCCCGTCTGGCTTCTCCTGGGCGCCGCAGCGGACTGGCGGTGGCCAGAGGAAGCACGTAGCAGCCCGTGGTATCCGGCGATGCGGGTGTTCCGCCAAGACCAAGCGGGCGATTGGTCCGGCGTCGCGCGCTTGCTGCCGGAGGCGATTGCGGCCGGTCCAAGTGTTTCGCCGACGCGCTAATCTAATGAAGGGCTTCGATAACCCTACAACCAACGGCTCTTGCCAAATCCAGGCGTAGACGGCAAATTTGCATCCATGAACCACAATATCTACAGCGACGATCGCCTTCGCGGCATCTTCGATAAGGTCC
This sequence comes from Alphaproteobacteria bacterium, assembly GCA_027295145.1. Classification (GTDB taxonomy): domain Bacteria; phylum Pseudomonadota; class Alphaproteobacteria; order JAPULJ01; family JAPULJ01; genus JAPULJ01. The sequence continues at coordinate 1,983 of JAPULJ010000232.1, forward strand.
GGACCATCGCGATGGTCGGCGCCAGTCCCAATTGGAACCGGCCGAGCTATTTTGTGATGAAGTATCTACAGCTCAAGGGTTTTCGCGTTATCCCGGTCAATCCAAGGGCGGCAGGTGAAATCGTGCTCGGCGAGAAAGTCCATAGCAGCCTCGACCAGGTTCCCGATGCGATTGACATGGTTGATGTTTTCCGCTCCTCCAAAGAAGCGCTCGGCATCACCGAGCAGGCGATCGCCAAGGGCGCAAAGGTGATTTGGATGCAGATCGGCATCAGCAATAATAAAGCCGCGAATTTAGCTGAGAAAGCTGGCCTCGTTGTCGTCATGAACCGATGCCCCAAGATCGAATATTCGCGCCTCAACGGCGAGCTTAGCTGGGGTGGATTCAACTCGGGCATCATCTCGAGCAAGCGCAGAAGGATCTAACCATCCATGTCCAAGAGCGATGTCCCGGGCATCGAGACGATTGCCGTGCATGCCGGTGCGAGCCCAGATCCAACCACCGGCGCCCGCAGCACTCCGATCTTCCAGACCGCCTCCTACGTCTTCGAGGACGCGGACGAAGCAGCTTCTTTGTTCAACCTTCAAAAGCCCGGATTTCTGTATTCGCGCTTGACCAATCCCACAGTTTCCGTTCTCGAAGAACGGGTGGCTGCGTTGGAAGGCGGTCGCGGCGCCATCGCCACCGCCTCGGGCCATGCCGCTCAAATCCTGGCTTTATTTCCGCTGATGCAGCCGGGCTGCGAGATCGTCGCCTCGAAAATGCTCTACGGCGGATCCCTGAATCAAATGGGCCACAGCTACAAAAAGTTCGGCTGGGAGACCATATTCGTCGATCCTGACAAGCCCACGAACTTCGCCGATTCCATCACTGACAATACGCGCGCGATTTTTGTCGAGAACCTGGCGAACCCCGGCGGCGTCGTTGTCGATATCGAGGCTGTCGCCAAGATTGCTCGTAAAGCCGATGTGCCACTTATCGTCGACAATACGATGGCCACACCATTCCTTTCGCGCCCCTTCGAATGGGGCGCCGATATCATAGTCCATTCGACCACTAAGTTTCTCTCCGGTAACGGTTCTTCAATCGGCGGGATCGTTGTCGATTCGGGCCAATTCGATTGGTTCAAGAATGCTGAGAAATGGCCGAGCCTGACTGAGCCAGCGCCCGAGTACCACGGTTTGCGTTTCGCAGAGACCTTCGGCGATCTCGCCTATACGATCTATGGCCATGTTGTCGGTTTGCGCGACCTTGGGGCCTGCCAACAACCCTTCAACGCCTGGATTACCCTGCAAGGCATTGAGACCCTGACCTTACGTATGGAGCGCCATTGCGCCAACGCGCTGGAAGTCGCCCGGTTTCTTGAATCCCATCCCCTGGTTGAATGGGTATCCTACGCTGGGCTCGATTCGAGTCCCTACCGAGCGCTCGCCAAGAAGTTCCTGCCGGCGGGCGCCGGCGCCGTCTTTACCTTCGGCGTGAAGGGCGGGTTCGACGTCGGCGTGAGGGTCGTCGAATCAGTCGAGATCATCAGCCACCTTGCCAATATCGGCGACACCAAATCCTTGATTATCCATCCGGCATCGACCGTCTACCGCCAACTCTCCGAGAAGCAGCAGATTGCCGCCGGTGCCGGCCCCGACGTCATCAGATTGTCTATCGGGATCGAGACCGCAGCCGATATCATCGCCGACCTCGATCAGGCACTTCACGCCGCCGCCACGAGCGCGGCTGCCGAATAGGGCCTACAGATACTCCTATACTCCGATCAGATTGCCGTCGGGGTGGCGAAAATAGATCGATTGCATAGAGCCAACAGCGCCAATCCGTTCGACCGGACCTTCAATCAGTTCGATCTTCTCGGATTGCAGCGTAGCTACCGCTTGCACAAACGAGCCGTCGAGCACCAAGCAAAGATCGGCTGATCCAGGGGTTGGCCTTGCCGCTTTGGGTTCGAATTCCGCACCGGCCTTGTGCAGATTGATCTTTTGGTCACCGAAGTGAAGCGCCATGCGTTCCCCGGCAAACCGCTTGATCTCCATCCCCAAGACACGTTCATAAAACGTACAAATCTCACCAATGTCCCGAACTGTAAAAATCAGATGGTCGAGCCGGGCGATACGCACGGTCACTATTCGGCCGGGCTTGCGATCGGCATTTCGCCGCTGGTCTCGCGGGGCAACAGAAATGCCGCCGCCAAACACAGCGCCGCCGATCCGGCCAGCGCAACGAACACCCAATAGAACCCTCCAGAAGCCTGGTACACCGAAGAAACAAGCATCAGACCAAGCGGCGCGGATCCGAAGGCAAGAACAAACTTTATGCCAAAGGCGAGCCCGTGATGCCTCGCCGGTGCGTAGCGTGCAAGCAGCATATTCTCCGCCGGCAAGGCACTGGTGCTGAACATCACCATCATCATCGAAACCACAACAAGAGGCAATCCAGTGAAGCTCGCTGCCAGATACAGCAAGGGGATCTGAAAAAGGAAGGCGCCAAGATAGACATTTTTCAGCGGATACTTATCAGCCAGGATCCCGCCGACAAGCTGCATGAGACCAGCGACGCCATAGACCAGCGCGACATAGAGACCGACCCCAAACGCGCCCTCGCCAGCGAGATCGCTGATTCGCCCCGAAAACATTTTCGGCAACGCTGTCTGTGTCGACTGGAAGATAATGGCGCTGGCAAACATGGTCAGCAGCAATATGGCGAATACACGCAGCCTGTCCTTTCGGCTGACCGTATCCGGTGATCCCGCTTTCGCCTTCGTTTCGACAATCAAGCCTTTGCGCACGCATACCCAAAGCGCGACCCCGGTCAGGACTGAAATAACGCCGGGAACGACAAAAGCCGCGCGCCAATCTATGAGATCGATCAGTCCGCTGGCGACTACCGCCGCTGCGGCGACGCCGGCACTGCCGAATATACCGTTGATTCCAAGCACTTTGCCGCGATTGGCGCCGGTGTTGCGGATGAGCCAAGCGATGCCAACAGGATGATAGATCGCCGCGAACAGCCCCACCCCCGTCAGCCCGATCGTCAAGACAACTGGACCTTGCGCCAAACCGCAGATGATCGCGGATCCGCCCATGCCGATAAAGAATACGACCATCATCCCGCGAGCGTTCCACCGGTCACCGAGCCAACCAGCCGGCAACGCCGCAATACCAACGAGCAGCGCCCCCGGCATCCATAGCTCTATCATCTCATGGTACGGACGCCCCCATTCAGCTTCGAGGGCAAGCACGATGACGAAATAGAAAGCCGTGAATAGGTGAATATAGGTGTGCCCAACACACGAGAAGATGAACGAATATCGGGCTGAACTTGTGGGCATGATACGTGGCATTCGTGCGCGAAAAGGTCCGACCATCGTGCCATCGCCGTTGCCGCCGCTCAAGTCAGAACAGCCATGCAGCCACGACGTATGAGAGGTTCCGTCAATGCAATTTGTTAATCTAAGAATGCCGGATTACCGTCTAAATAACTATTTTTATTAACTTTTCGTTAACCAATATTCACGGTTTTGCCTGATTTATGCCGCCCAACGTCCACAATCCGAAACCATATTGGAGGTATGCAGAACGGCACAAGACACTGTTATGCCGACCCGAAGACACGGCCACTGGAGTTGGAGCCTCGCTTCGACACTGACCGAGTTGTCTGGGACGCGCACTACCGCCGCCGGGTAATCGACCAGTTACGGAATTGGCATCAGCGTCAACCTCCCGCCAAGCAGTCGAGTGGCCCCTCCGCGAGTGCCGCTTGAAGCTGCGGGCTCAGTCAGTTTCCAATCGGATCCAATCCAGAAAATCAGGGTTTCCGCCTTCAATCGACAGAGCAACCACGCAAGGGCAGGCGTAAGAGTGAGCCTGCTTTACCCGCTCGACCACACGATCGACGAGCGCTTCAGTGGTCTTGACGATCAGCGCCGCCTCCTCTTCCTCCTGCAACTTTCCCTCCCACCAGTAGATTGAACCGATCCGACCGAGCAAATTGGCACAAGCCGCCAAACGCTCCTCAACCAGCATACGCCCGATTTTAGCCGCCTCCTCCACCGAAGCGGCTGTGATATATATTAGTCTCTTATTCATGCTCGGCTCCCGCCTGCACGCGCCGGGTTGGCGCGCCGGGCATCCTATCCTAGGATGAGCGCGCGCGCATGTGGGAGGAGGAATATCAGGCATGAGCGGGAACAAATCCGTGCTGGCGGATGAGCAGTCACATAGGAGGGCGACGCCGGCACAACAGGCATGGTTGCGGCGCGGTTTGGTACAACCTGGGGGTAAGTTGCCACTGTTCGATGAGAACGGCAGGCGGGTACCCAACTCAACGATTCGCCGCTGTCTTGATGCAGGCTGGGCCGAGCCTCTATTTTCCAATCCCATCAAACCGGACTGGCTGGTCTGCAAGATCACTGACGCTGGGCGGGCGCTTCTAACCGAAACCGAATCGGGTAGATCGAATCTGAAATGGCCAAGTATTGTGCGAGCGACTGAATAGCGACAATCGGAGTGGTCGATACGTCGATCGATCCTGCGGTAAACTCTCGCGCCAATCGATTGGCAATTATCGGCACGAGCGACGGGTCTTCGGCCGGTCCGCTATTTGAGCCTCGTTTCCCCTGAAAAACACCTAAAATGCTAACCTGTCATACCTTATCTGATGCGTGGAATAATTTGGCGGTGCCCAAACCAGCGTGCGTCGAGGTCGGAGATCGATACCCGACGCCCTCTACGGCAAGACCGTCTATTTGATCGCGGATGCCCCGGAGTTGAAGATGACGGTAAAGGAAACCGGAGATAATCGAACTACGACGGCCCGCGCCTTGGTAGACTGCGCCACAGAACGAAATGCCAAGGAGAAAAGACGTGATCGTCGAGCAGATCTGGACCGCCAACGCCTACCGAAATTTCAATTATATTGTCGCCTGCGCAGAGACTGGCGAGGCACTTGCCATCGACCCGCTCGATCACCAGAAGTGTCTTGCCCGCGCGAAAGAGAAGGGCTGGGAAATCCGCTTTGTGCTAAATACCCACGAGCACGGCGATCATACTGGCGGCAACGATGAGGTGATCGCCGCGACAGGCGCGAAACTCTTGGCTCACGCCAATGCCAAGGACAAGATCCCTGGGATCGACCGTGGACTGGCGGCGGGCGACGTGATCGAGGTGGGGCGCACGGTCGAGCTTGAGGCGCTCGATACGCCGGGCCATACGATGAGCCACGTCTGCCTGCTGTCGCATACCGAGCAGCCTGCGCTATTCTGCGGCGACACGCTGTTTAACGCCGGCGCCGGCAACTGTCACGGGGGCGGCCACCCGGTCGAGCTTTACAACACTTTCGCTAGCCAACTTGCGCGCCTCGGCGACGACACCCTCATCTACCCGGGACATGACTACATTGCTAACAACCTCAAGTTCACGCTCGACCGCGAGCCCGACAACGCACGCGCCAAAACGCTCCTCGACGAGGTTGAGGATCAGGATCCTGACCGCGCGCTCATCTCGACGCTCGGCCTGGAGAAAGAAATCAACGCATTTTTCCGGTTACACGAGCCGACCGTTATCGCGCGGCTCAAGGACGCCTTCCCCGACCTTGCCGACGAACCCGATCCTGAAACGCTTTTCGTCAAACTTAGGGAGCTTAGAAACAGCTGGTAGTAGATCGAAGGATACAATTTCACGCGTACACTAGTGTGCGGCCAATTTTGGAGATTGCCATCCAAAATTGGACTTAACTCCGGGCTACCGATCTAGTACCGGCCATTTCGTGACACAGTCGACTAATCCTAAGGCCAATCTTATGCCAACCCCTCCTCGTCAGGAGATAACCCGTCAGACTTTGTCTTATCGAACTCACCGAACCTGACCCGGCGTTGGACCGGAAAAAAACGTAGATCGAACCGATCGGAGATCATGCCCCATATACCCTTGGGCGCCTTCAGCATGAGGACGACCGCAATCAGACCGAGAACGATGAGGTACCACGAGCCATAGTCGGCCAACAGCCCCCGCAATAGGAAATAAATCAACGCGCCAATGATCGGCCCCTCGATTGTGCCAATGCCGCCGATGACGACGACGAAGAACATGATTGCGGTCCAGTCGATAGTAAAAGCGGCGTCGGGTGAGATGCGCAGCTTAGTGACGAAGATGAGCCCGCCGGCGAGCCCACAGCCAAAGGCCGAGGCGATGTAAACGCCCCATTTTACTCGCTGGACTCGTACGCCAAGGCTTTCCGACGCCGGCTCACTGTCGCGCACGGCGGTGAGCGCCAGCCCGTAGCGCGAGCGCAGCAGAAGATAGACCAATACGATTGAACCGGCGCCGATCGCCACCGCAATCCAAAGCGTGATCGATTCGCGCCAGAACCTGGGGATCCCCTTGACCGCACTGGTGATTGACACGCCGGACCCGCCGCCCAGCCAGGATGTATTTGCGAGTAGCAAGCGGAACACTTCGGCGACGACCCAGGTGCCAATGGCGAAATAGGCGCCACGCAGCCGGAACACGATGGCCGCGGTGGGAATTGCAACCAACGCCGCAACCAGCCCGCCGAGCAGGACCGCGACGAAGACGTTTACACCAGCGTGTAAGGAAAAGACGACGAGGGCGTAGGCGCCTATACCGATAAACCCTTGCTGACCCACCGAGACGAGCCCGCCATATCCGGCCAGCAGGTTCCACATTTGGGCCAGTGCAAGGACATAGAGAAACTCCGTCATCGTCCGAAGATCGGCGCGTCCCGCCCACCAGGGCATCGTGATCAGCCCGACAAGGATGATCAGGAAGACGACCGCGCCGATGCGGCTGGCGCCCGTGCTGCGCGTGATCGCCAGGGATTTGGTTGCGGTATTCGTCGTCGCCATGAGGCAGCCCCCTATCGATCCCGAGTCCGCGGGAACAGCCCATTCGGCCGAACGACGAGCACCGCGAGGAAGGTCAGGTGTCCGGCAAGGACGCCCCAACCGGGATCGAACTTGGAGCCGATGACCTGGGCGACGCCGAGGATCATGCCGCCGGCGAGCGTGCCCCAAAGCGAGCCGAGACCACCGATGATTACCGCTTCGAATGCATAAAGCAGACGGCCGGGGCCGACACTAGGATCGAAATTGGTGCGGATCGCCAGATAGACGCCGGCGATGGCGACAACGCCGAGAGCTAACGCCATAGCTAGAGCATAGAGGTGGCGATCGTTGATGCCCATGAGCCGGGCTGTGGTCTGGTCGTCTGAGACTGCCCTGAAGGCCCGCCCCACCATGGTCCTAGTGAAAATTAGCTGGATCCCGCCAATCACCGTGATCGCCGTGACCATGACAATGAGGGGGTAGACTCCAACCGCTATATTGCCGCCGATTGCGATGCTGGCAGTCTCCACCCATCCCGCATTGAGGCCGCGGGAGTCGGCAGAGAAGATCTCAAGCAACAAGTTCTGGATGATGATCGAAAGCCCAAAGGTGACGAGCAGCGGCGGCAGAATGTCGTCGCCCAGGGTCCGATTTAAGACCAGTCGCTGCAGGATATAGCCGAGGATCGCCATTATCGGAACCACCGCAATGAGTGCCCAAAACGGATTGACGCCGAGCGGCTCGACGATCGCCAGACCCAGAAATGCGGCAAGAATGATAAAGTCGCCATGGGCGATGTTGACGAGCCGCATGATGCCGAAAGCAAGCGATAGTCCCGTTGCGAACAACGTGTAAAGTCCGCCCAGAAGGAGGCCTTGAACGATGGTATTGATCCACTCAACCATGGATCAAACGCCGAAATAGGCGGCCGCGATCTGCTCGCGGGTGAGTAATTCGGGCTTGCTTTCCAAAGAGACTCGACCCTCCTGGAAGCAATAGATTCGGTCGGCCACCTTCATCGCCTGTCCTATGTCTTGTTCCACCACCAATACAGAGGCGCCTTCGGCCATGATGCCCGGCAGCGCATCGTAGATACCCTTGATGACGACCGGGGCGAGGCCGAGCGATATCTCGTCGCATAGGATCAGCCGGGGATTCGACATGAGCGCGCGGCCGATCGCCGCCATCTGCTGCTCGCCACCCGACAACGCAGTGCTTGGAATGTTGCGCCGTTCGCCGAGCACCGGAAAAAGGTCGTAGATGCGTTCGAGCATCCACGGGCCGTTGCGTCCGGAGTATCCGCCTAGCAGCAGGTTCTCCTCAACGCTCAGGCTGGGAAACAACTGTCGCCCTTCGGGGACCATGGCGAGACCCTTGCCCACGATTTCGTAGGCCGGCAGGCTGCCAATCGGCTCGTCATCGAATATGACGGCCTCGGGCGGCGCCGGAAGCAACCCGGTGATAGCTTTCAGGAAGGTCGACTTGCCGGCCCCGTTGGAGCCGATAACGGCGACGGCCTCTCCTTCGGCGATCTCAAAATCAATACCGAAAAGTGCCTGGAAATCGCCATAGAAGGCTTTGAGGTCCGTGACCATGAGGAGGCTCATTCGACACCGATTCCCATGTAGACTTCCTGTACTTCCGGGCTAGCCATAACCTTTGCCGGGTCACCTTGCGTGAGGAGCTTGCCGAAATTGATGGCGAGTAGCCGGTCAACGACGGCAAGAAGCGCGTGGACGATGTGTTCGACCCAGATGATCGAGACGCCCTCACCCCGGATTTCCTGAATGGTCTCGATAAGATCTTCGACCTCGTGCTCCGAGAGCCCGCCGGCGATCTCGTCGAGCAGTAGAAGCCGCGGGCCGGTGGCTAGGGCGCGCGCCAGTTCCAGGCGCTTGCGATCGAGCAGTGTCAGGCCGCCGGCCAATGTGTTCGCCTTCTCGATCAGGCCGGCGCGATCGAGAACAGAGAGCGCGACTGCGGTGCCCTCGCTCACCGAGCGGCCTTCGCCGAAAGCAGCGCCGACCAGCACGTTCTCGAAGACGGTCATGCCGACGAATGGATGGGGGATCTGGTAGGAGCGCCCGATGCCAGCCCGGCAGCGAATGGACGGCGCCAGGCGGGTGATGCTCTTGCCGTCGAAGACGACGCGGCCGGCGTCCGGGCGGATGTCGCCTGTGATCAGGTTGAACAGCGTCGTCTTGCCGGCACCGTTCGGCCCTATCACCCCGAGCGCCTCGCCGGATTCGAGCTTCAAGGACAGATCGTCGATTACCTTGAGAGAGCCGTAGCTCTTAGAGACGTTTTCGACCCTGAGCAACTCTGCCATCGTTATCCCTCGGGAAGGCCGGCGACCCGCGCGCGGATCGCCGGTCAATCCAAGGCCTAGTGGATAGTATTCAAACTATCGTGCCCGCTAGGAGATTGCTTCCATCTTGCCTTGAAGAGGGATATTGGGGGCGGCCTTGTTGGTAACCACGACGAGATCGTACTTGTACTTGCCGCCGCGGCGCCACTGGCCACCGACGAGGGGCGTCTTGGAGACATTCTTGAAGGGGCCCTTGCCACCCCATTTGACCGAGCCGACAACGGTATTGAGATTTGTCGCCTTGAGCGCATCCCGAACCGATGCGGACTTGCCGAGATCTTTCGTCCGCCTCAACGTGTCGGCCGCCACCTCGAACAACGCGTGGGCGAAGCCGATCGTCTGGGTCCACTGCCTGCCCGTCGATTTCTCGAAAACTGCTGCGAGTTCCGCCGCCGACTGGCCGGAAAGCGACGATTTGAACGGGTGCTTAGGCGTCCACCAAACTTCGGACGAAAGCCCGTGTCCTGCGTTGCCAAGCGCCTCAACGGCGACCGGGTACAGAATCGCCTTGCCAATGCTCGCCGCCTTGGGCCGAAAACCCTGCTGCTTAGCTTGCGTCCAGAAGGTGGTGAAATCGGGCGGAATTGGCACCCCGGTGACTATCTCAACGCCCGCCTTCTTGAATTGGATGATCTGAGCGGTGAAGTCGTCGGTCAAGTTCTGGTAACGGCCGGGGTCGATGATCTTGTAACCCAGCTTCTTGAGCGCCGGCGGGAAACCCAGCTTGGGATGACCCCAGGCGTTGCCGTCGCCGTCGTTCGGCCAGATTGCGCCGACCACCTTGTTGGTCTTGATCGAGCTCCACATGTCGGTGAAGACGCCGATAATGTCCTCCAGACCCCAAAAGAAGTGGTAGGTCCACTCGAAGCCCGTGTCGGGCTTACCGCCGCGAGTGAAGAACCAAGGCTGCCACGGTGCCATAGTTGAGATGCACGGCACCTCGTTCAGCTCGCACTGATCGCCCACGGGATTGGTCGTCTCCGGCGTTGAGGCGACAAGCATCAGGTCAATCTCGTCCTTGAGGATCAACTGTGAGGCGACTTCGGCCGCCCGGTTCGGCTTCGACTGGCTGTCCTTGACCAGGATCTCGACCGGATGCTTGCGCCCGCTGATCGATAAGCCGCCCTTAAGAAACGTTTTCATTTGGCCGATGACAAACTTGTCGGCCTCAGCGAAGGCTGCGAGAGGCCCGGTGCGTGGCGTGACATATCCGATCTTGATAGTCTTGGGCGCAGCGAAGGCTGGCGCGGCAAAACCCGCGCTAAGTGCCGCCGCGCCGATCGCTGCGGCACCGCCCTTCTGCAGGAACAAACGGCGTGCGATTTTGCACTTGGTGTTTCTTGCGTCTACCATTTTTGCCTCCTCTGTCCGTCGGCTGTATTCGGCGTCAGTTGCCGGGTCGGCACTTGAAAAAGGCTTCGCCCAATAACTGACGTATACCGCTTTTCATTGCGGTTTTGCGATTGTTGACGAGCTCCTCGATCACGCGTCGTCTCCATGGGCTTTGGCGGTGCGAGCGTGCAAGTCTCGTAACACCTCAAGTTCCGCCGCAGTCGGCCGTGCTGTCTCTTTTACAGTGTCGGCGAAGCGAAGCGTCCAGCCGGTCGCCGCGGCAGCGTCACCGCGTGTGACCCCGGGGTGTAGGCTTACAATTTCGAATTCGCGATCCTCTGGGTCGGGCCGCAGGATTCCAAGGTCGGTGATTATGGCCAAAGGTCCCTTGCCCTGCGCGTGCAGCCGATCTCGGCTGTCGCCACCTCGGTAGTAGCCGACCGAGGTAATGAAATCGAGTTGCTTTACGAAGGCCCGCGGGCTCTGGCGCAGCATGACGTAGACTTCGCCGCTCGAAGTTGCGATCTCAGAGGCGCCGCCACCGCCGGGCAGGCGGACCTTTGGATGGTCGTAAGAGCCGATGACCGTGGTGTTGATATTGCCGTACCGGTCTATTTGGGCAGCGCCGAGAAATCCGACATCGATACGCCCGCCCTGCAGCCAATAGCGGAACATCTCCGGCACTGAAACGACGGCGCGAGCCTTCTCCGCGAGCATCCCGTCTCCAATGGACAGCGGCAGGACGTCGGGTTTTGTCGCTACGGTGCCCGACTCGTAAATCAAGACAACATCGGGTGCGTGGGTGAGTCGTGCCAGATTGGCGGCAGCGCTCGGCAATCCGATGCCCACGAAACACACCGGATTTCCCTGCAACATGCGCGCCGCTGCGACGGTCATCATTTCGTCGGGGGAATAGTCGAGAGATTCGGTATTTGCCGTGGCCAACGCCGTCTTAGACATAGTCGTCCTCCGCAAGCCGGGCCCAGGTGTCCGACCATTCCGCGACGCCGGTCACGTAGCGCTCAATCCACGATCGGAAAGTGTCGCGATCGCGCGAAATAACGTCCCAGCGTTTGTAAAAGGCGTTGTGGCGGTCGTAATAACCGTGGGCGTAGGACGGGTGGGCGCCGCGCGGCACCTCGCATACGGCGTCGATGACGAATTCCGGCAGGACGACCGAATTGAGCCCTACTCCTTCGAGATCTTCAACGATCTCCTCGACCGTTACGATGGCCCTATCGGCGGCGAGCACGACCTCCTTTTGCGCGCCAACGATGCCCGCGATTTGGACGTTTCCTTGAAGGTCAGCGCGCTGGGCGTGGATTACGGCAACGTCGGGCCGGATCGCCGGTACGCTGGCGAACTCCGCGCCGGTGAACGGACAGGTAATGCTCTTGATGTTGGGATTGTGGGCCGCGTGGTCGGTGCCGATATAACCGCGGAACACCGCGAAAGGCATGCCCGCCGCGCCGGCCTCGTAGGCGTTGGCCATGGCGGCATGACTGTGTTCTTCGATCTCCAGTGGCAGGGGCCAGTCGTTTTCCACAGCGTCGCGTAGACGATGCAGCGAGCCCACGCCTGGATTGCCACCCCAGGAGAAGATGAGCTTCTTTGCGCAACCCATGCCAATAAGCTGGTCGTAGATCAAATCGGGCGTCATGCGGATCAGCGTCAGATCCGACTTGCCCTGGCGCATAATCTCGTGGCCCGCGGCGTGCGGGATGAGATGCGTGAACCCCTCGAGCGCCACAGAGTCTCCGTCGTGGATCATCTCGGCAACCGCCTCGCGAAGGGACATGATCTTGGCCATGCGGGGCCTAACGCTTGTAGTAGGGCGGTATTTGGGCGTCGACGTTGACCCAGACCGACTTGGTTTGCGTATATTCGCGCATGGCGTCGAAGCCCATCTCGCGCCCGTAACCCGACGAACGGACGCCGCCGAAGGGTGATCCGGGATTGACCCGCTTGTAGCAGTTGATCCAGACCATGCCGCTGATCAACTGCGCGGCCACCCTATGGGCGCGCTGCAGATCGCGGGTCCACAATCCTCCGGCTAGCCCGTACTCGGTGCCGTTTGCGATCTCCATGACCTCCTCCTCATCGCGGAAAGTCGTGACCGAGACAAAGGGCCCGAAGACTTCCTCCTGGCATACCCGGTCGGACGGCTTGGCGCGTACGACGGTCGGCTCGATATAGCATCCTTTTTCCAATGCGGGATCGTCCGGGAGCTTGCCGCCGGTGAGGATCTCGCCGCCTTCTTCCTTCGCCACCTCGCAGTACTTGAGGACACGCTCCTGATGCATCTTCGAGGTGAGTGGCCCCATCTCCGTATTCTCATCGAGGGGGTCACCCAGGCGAATACTTTTGGCCAGACCGATGAACTTGTCGAGGAACTCGTCGGCAATGGCTTCGTGCAGGATTAGGCGTGAACCGGCGATGCATGCCTGGCCCTGGTTGTGAAAGATTGCAAAGGCCGAGCCACCGACGGCGGCTGGAATGTTGGCGTCCTCGAAGATAATGTTGGCGCCTTTTCCGCCGAGCTCTAACTGAAGTTTCTTGAGGTTGCCGGCCGAGCTTTCGACGATCTTTCGCCCGACAGCCGTCGACCCCGTGAAGGCTAGTTTGTGGATGTCGGGATGGTCGGCGAGACGCTGACCCGCTATCGGGCCATAACCCGGTACGATATTGACGACACCCGGGGGGAAGCCGACCTCGCGCATCAGCTCGGCGATGCGTAAGGTGCTGAGCGGGGTCAGCTCCGCTGGCTTGAGGACGACACAGTTCCCAGCCGCCAGCGCCGGGCCCATCTTCCAGCTAGTGAACATAAGCGGAAAGTTCCACGGTACGATTTGTCCGACGACTCCGACCGGCTCGCGCAGGAGATAGTTGAGGAAGCCCTCCTCAACCGGCACCACGGAGCCTTCGAACTTGTCTGCCATGCCGCCGAAATAGCGGTAGGTGACGGCCGTCCTGGGTACGTCGAGGAAGCGGGTATCGCGCAAGGGATGACCAGTGTCTATGGATTCGAGGCGGGTCAGCTCGTCGGCGTTCGCCTCGACCGCGTCGGCGAGTTTAAGCAAGAGCCGGCCGCGGTCCATCGCCGCCATACGCCGCCAGGCGGGGAACGCTTCGGCGGCGGCGGTGACGGCCCTGTCAACATCGGCCTCACGCGCCTCGGCGACTTCCGTAATTGGCGAGTTGTCGTGCGGATTGAGCACTTCGATAGTGCCGCCCGCATCGCCGTCGACGAACTCACCGCCAATGAACAGCTTATTCTGGAAGCTTTTAGTTTGGACGTTCATGGCGTGCGTCTCCAGTGGCGAGGTCCTGCCTCTCTCCCGCTATTCTGCAAGGGATCAACGTCGCCCTAAAAATCGACCGGGTAGGACTTGAGCTTACCGCTGCGGTGCATTTCGACAATGCCCGGATTGGTGTTCTCCCAAACCAGCAGCATGGAACGCTTCTGCGAAAATCCCTGGTGGCGGATGTCCTCAGGCATCGACGCCACGTCGCCCGCTTTCATGATGACTTTGGCGCGTGGCCTGCCAGTCTCGAAGTCCTCGACTTCCCACTTGATCTCGTCGGAGAGTTGCACGAACCACTCGACCCTATCGTTGCCGTGCTTGACAGGCAGGATGTACTCCTCCGTCGTCATGCAATAGAGACTGGTTTTGCATACCGAGGTGATCGACGGGTTCCATGTTACGTCCGACCGCGCCAGGTAGGCGAAAAGATTGGTCGCGCCGATCTCGCTCTCGTAGCCAGGCTCGACATGGACTTCCGGCTGATCTTGGCTGACATCCTCAAATGCGCGATTGACGGGATAGCCGTTTTCGTCGGTGCGCAGAACGGTGTCGCCCGGCAAACCGACCATGCGCTTGCACACTTGGCGCTCGCGGTTGATGGCATCCCTATTGTGGCCGTTCTTTTTGCCGAGCCAAGCGGTCCCGGTCTCCTCAGGTGCGGCGAATGGATCGAAGCCGTCGTTGGTCCAGTCGTCGAGGATTTCCTTGAACGTCGCCAGGATGATCGGCGTCTCGAAGCTCTCCTTCAGGTCAATACCGGCATCCTTATATGCCTCGTTGTATGAGCCCGCAAACATCTCGACAGTGCCGTAGAGGTTGTTGGTCCCGAATACGGCGTCGAAATTGATTTGGTTGTAGAAAAACTGCCAAGCGACATCACGCATCATCGCGCGGAGAAAGATGTCGGCGGACATGTAGTGTGTCATCGATCCGTTCGCCGATGGCCACTCAATATAGACGAAGTACTCGTCCCGGCTGAACTTGAAGCTGCCTAGCTCGAACGAACGGTACCCGGTGCGGTTGCTGGCGTTGGATGCTATGACGGCGATCTCGCTCATCGATCCTCTCCCGAATTCAAGAGTATGGTCATGTGTTTCGTGAAGCCCGTTTGCGTGGGGGCGCGCTACTTTGGTCAGGTCAGGCAGATATCCGCCCATTTCTCCACCGTGAACGGACCCTGTATCGTCTGCTGGAGAATAACGCCCAGTTTTCGTGCTCGATACTGATAAACCGAACCTTTGGGCAGTATTGCTTGGTGGCCACGTTTGAGCACGACCCAGCCCATTTTCGGCCCACTCGGATCGCCCTCGATCTTGCGAGTTCCTTCGTCCTCTTCGGCGACCACCTCCTCGCCTTCGGCCTTGTGGAAATGGACCTCGATCTCGCCATCCATGGCCAGAGCGAACTCGTCGTGGGAGCAGGTGAACCAGTCCGACTCGCCCTCGGCCCGCAAAACCTCGATAACGTTCTCTAAATTCCGTGCCACGGCTACCTTCTCGTAGGGCGCAGAATTTCCCGCGACCTCGAAGACGTTCGAGAACGTATAGTGCTGGGGTCTGTCGTTGATGATCTCGATATGGCCCTTCTCGTAATCATCGAGCGAGCCGAATACGGTAACGTAGTCCGACATTCCGCCTATCCTTCCCTGACCGATCCGTTGCTCAAAGACAAACGGAATTGATTTTGTTCGTATAGCGAACTATAGTACGTTGTACGAACATACTATGAGGTGGCAAAAACGATGTCAACCGACAAAAACGAGCGTGAGTTTGTGCAGTCCCTGGCCCGCGGCCTCGCCGTGATCCGTTCTTTCGACGAAGACCATGCCGCCATGTCTCTAAGCGAGGTAGCCAATCGGACGGACATGACCCGGGCAACAGCACGACGGTTGCTGCATACCTTAGTTGCG
The DNA here is from genome assembly GCA_027295145.1 of Alphaproteobacteria bacterium. GTDB lineage: Bacteria > Pseudomonadota > Alphaproteobacteria > JAPULJ01 > JAPULJ01 > JAPULJ01. The sequence goes on from JAPULJ010000232.1 coordinate 17,747, forward strand.
CTCGGCTACGCCGATCTCAATGGCAAGCTTTTTACCCTCAAGCCCACGGTGCTCGACCTCGGCTACGCCTACCTGTCCTCACTCAATCTGTGGCAGATCGCCCATCCAATCATGCAGGAAGTCGTGGAGAAGGTCCACGAATCCTGCTCGGCCTCAGTGCTCGAGGGACAAGACGTCATATACGTCGCGCGCGTGCCGACGCGGCGCATCTTGTCGATCGGGCTAAGTGTCGGCAGTCATCTTCCGGCGCATGCAACCTCCATGGGTCGCGTGCTTCTCTCTAGCCTGCCGGACGATGAATTGGAGGAGTTCCTGCGATCCGCAACCTTGAATCGATACACGGAGCGAACTGTGACAGACCCTGCACGACTGAGGCGCATCATCGACAAGATCGCCAAAATCGGATGGGCTCTCGTCGACCAGGAATTCGAATTGGGCCTCCGATCGATCGCGGTGCCCGTCTGGGGGCTCAGCAGCCGACTGATAGCGGCTTTAAACATCAGCACCCACGCGGCACGAATGTCTACCGATCAAATGGTCGAACAACTGTTGCCTGTTCTACGAGACGCCTCTCGGCAAATCTCGGCGGCCATGGGGGTGAGGCAAAGCAAGCAGGCATAGAAGGCATCGACATCTCTATGGTTCCTAGCGCGCAGGCGTCCCGGAGTGGGGCGTCGACCGGTGATGCAATGTCTTCGAGATCCGCGACTGGAAAATCCGGCTGGTATTCATCTGTTTCGAGCCTGTTCTAAGCCGGCAAGGATATGGCTCCTTAAAACTGCGCAGGTGGCCTATCGAAAAAATTGCCTGTATCATCGTCGGCGCGACCTCAATGCGACGGCCTCGATGCCTGCGATGGACATTCCCGCCCATGAGACCGGCGCGTGCCGGTCGGGAAATGTTACACTGCGCTACCGAAAGTTCGGTGCGCCGGGCCGCACGCCCGTGTTGATCGTCCACGGCCTTTCGTATTTCTCTTACGACTGGATAGGGGTCGGCGATGCGTTGGCCGACGGCCGCGAAGTTGTGGCCCAGGATATGCGCGGGTTCGGCGATTCGGACTGGAGCCCAGACGCCGATTACTCGCTCGACACATTCGCCGACGATATTGGTGAGCTCTGCGATCATTTCGGCTGGGCGAATGTGGTACTGGTGGGTCATTCTATGGGCGGGCGCAACGTGACTTATTTCGCAAGCCGGCGTCCAGATAGAGTCGCCGCCCTGGTGCTGGTCGACTATTCTCCGGTAAACGCGCCCGAGGGCTCCGAGCGGGTCACAAGGACCGTCGCAGGGGTGCCGAACACCTTCACTTCGGTTGACGAAGCGATTCGATATTTCGGCAAGGATGCCTCGGATGACCGCATCCGGGCTCGCATGGAGGCTTATCTCCGCCCGGTCGAGGGCGGCTTCGCGATCAAGCGGGACACCGTGTTTCGCGACCGGTTCCGCAAGGTGTTGGAGACAGGGGAGCGCCCCAAGCTGCCGGTCGACATGTGGGATGAACTGGCGGCCGTAGCCGCGCCGATCCTAGTTCTGCGCGGCCGGCGTTCGGACATGTTCGCACAAGCGACGGCCTCTCGGGTCAAGTCGTGCAATCCGCGGCTCGGCCTGGTCGAGCTCGACACCGGCCACGATGTCGCGGGCGAAGACCCGGGCGGCCTGGTCCGCGAGATAACCAATTTCCTTCATCGGGAGGACCGCTGATGGCTGTGAAAACGGCAAAGGGTTCGACGCTAGATACGCCGATCACGCGCGGAATTGATCACTTGGCCTTCGCCACGGACGACATGCCGGTGACCATGGAGTTCTATACACGCGTACTGAAGATGCAGCTCGTACATGTGCGCCGGGTGCCTTACGAGCGTGATCGGGGCCAGCCGCCTTTCGACAACTTGCGCCACTACTTCTTCAGCATGGGAAACGACTCACTGCTCGCCTTCTTCGAATTCCCCAAGGGGCTCGAACGCCAGAACCGCGATCTCCCCGGTGGTATGCAGCACGTCGCGTTTCACGTCGCCAACGACCGGTTCGAGGCCATGATCGAACACATCAGGTCGTGCGATGTGGATGTAATCGGCCCGCTCTCGCTGGGGGGGCGCTTCTGGTCCGCCTACCTGTTCGACCCCAACGGCATCCGCCTTGAGCTCACGACCATCCGTGAGGCGGGCGAGCCGTCCGCCGTCAGCTCGGTACTGCAGACCGAGGCGGAAGCGCGCGCCGAATTGGAGACGCTGTTCAACGACCCGGACGAGGTTGCACGCTGGCTCGCCGCCATGCCCCTGATCGAACCCCCGGACAATACTTAACCACTTCGGGCCTTCGGCCACGGCCGAAGAAGTGTAGCGCCGTTGCCTTTCAGTATCGCTGTGATATCCGTCGCCGGCAAGCCGGAGGACCGCAGCGCTTCCAGCGTGCGGCCGGTTTCGAATATCGGGCAATCGGTACCGAGAAGAACGCGTTCGCGGCCGAATACCTCGGCAGCGAGGGCAATGGCGCGCGGCCCGAAGCTCGCCGTATCAACATAGAGCCGACCGAAGCGGGAAGAAGGAAGCGGAGCCTCCGGCGTCCGCACTGAACTCACATGATCCATCCGTTCGACCAGGAATGGTATGGCGCCGCCCAGGTTGGCGACCTGGACGGTAAGGCGTGGGTAAGTCTCCAGGAAATTTGTCATGGCGAGCGTGACCACGACCGAGCTCAGTCGGGCCTGCACGTCGAGCACGATGTGGCGCATATTGTCGTTGTCGCGCTCCACTGTGCCAACGCCCGCGCCCGGCATCGGCCCAGGGTGGATGAAGATGTGCGCGGCCATCGCGTCAGCCGTCTCCAGGATCGGCGCCAATGCCTGCGTATGCGCCAACGTCTGGAAGCCATCGACCGGCAAGATCACGCCTACAAAACCCGGCCGCGCCAGCACGCGCTGAAGTTCGGAGACCGCGGCTGTCGCATCGGCGAGCGGTATGGTGGCGAAACCGGCAAATCGCCCCGGTTGTCCCGCAATTGTCTCGGCCAGCGCGTCGTTGAATGCGCGCACCAGGGGGGCGGCCTCATCAACCGGCAGGCTGTCGATCCCGAAGAGGCCGGGTAGGGACAGGACCTGAGTTTCGACGCCATGCCGGTCCATGAAGGCGAGGCGGCGGTCGATCTCGGTAAGATCGAGCCCGACCGGCAAGCTCTCCCGATAAACTTCAAGCCGCTCGCCCTTGGGTCCGGCGACGATCCGCGGTGCGGTCACACGGGCGCGCAGGGCCTCAGCAAGCGTGGGCGGCAGCCAATGACAGTGCCAGTCGATGCTCATTTATTCGCCCCGTGAGGGTATGTGCACGGCGATGCAGCTCGGCGCCTGCCGGAAGAGAGAGCGTTCGCAGTCGGCGCGGCGTTTGCCGGCCACTGGTTGGTGTGATTTCGTCGGTCATCGCCGAAGCCGCAACCTTTGTAGGTTTACCTTCCAGGAGGTCGAACAGCCAAGTGGTCTTTTCGAACCTTGACGCTGCATACCTCTTTCAACTAAGATGTTCGCATCACGCACTTATGTTCGTTATACGAACAATCGGAGACTCTTAAATCTTAGAATATCCCGAAGCGTATGAAGGGAGGAGGAACCAATGACGCAACATGGCAGCAATAAACCAAGGGCCGGTGGTGTTGGTCGCCATCGATTTCTTTCCGCAGCCGGCGCGATTACATTGGTCGCCAGCGCTGCGGCACTAGCGCTGGTGCCAACGCCGGCGATGGCCAAAACATACGAGCTAAAAATCGCTCATTTCGTAACGCCCAAGCATTCCTATTCCAAATGGATCGAGAAATGGGCAAAGGAGCTGGAGGCCAAGTCAAAGGGCGAGCTCAAGTTCAAGATCTTTCCCGGCGCCCAGCTCGGGCCGCCGCCGAAGTACTACGACATGGTGCGGCGCGGCCAGGTCGACATCACTTGGATCGTGCACGGCTTCACGGCCGGGCTCTTTCCGCTAACCGAGCTGTCGAACCTTCCCTATTTGGTTGGGAGTGCGGAGATCGGCATTAAAGTACTGAACGACAAGATGCTGAGATCGAAGTACCTCGATCGCGAGCATAAGCGTGTGAAGGTGCTGATGCTGTTCACGCACCAGCCGGGCAACATCAACACCGCCAAGCGGCCAGTGCGCACAATCGCCGACATCAAGGGCCTGCGACTGCGCTTTGCTTCGCCAACGATCAGGGATTTCATCGCCGCCCTCGGCGGAACGCCAGTCGGCTTGCCGCCAACGCGGATTTCGGAGGACATGCAGAAAGGTACTCTCGACGGCGCCTTCATCGATTACGGCGGTGCGGGCATCGCATTCAAGATGGGGCCGGTGACCAAGTACACAACGGAGATGTACTCCTACGTGGCCAGCTTCTGCCTGTGCATGAACCAGCGCAGCTTTAACCGGCTGCCGGCTAGTCTTCGCGCCTTGATCGACAAGTCCTTGATCGGTCGCGAGAAGGAGGTAGGCCACGCCTGGGACAAGCTCGACCCAATCGGCAAGAAAATCATGATGAAGGCCGGCATGACGCCGATCAAGCTTACGCCCGCAGAGGACAAGAAGTTCCGGGCGATCGGCGCCAAGGTGGCCGAGGCCAAGATTGCCGAGCTGGAGAAGCGGGGCCTGCCGGCGCGCGCCGTTTACAAAATGATGAAGGCGCTGGCGGCTAAGCACGCAGCGACTTCGCGGAACTTCTGGGCCAAGTAGGGCGTTGAACGACATGGCGCGCTTAAGGGTGGTGGCATTGCCGTTTGGTTATGCCGCCGCCCTGGTCCTGGCTTTTATGATGCTGTTCACGGCCACCGCCGTAGTCATGCGCGAGATATTCGATGCGCCGATCCTCGGAGTCATCGACGTCATGGAGTTGGCGCTGATATTCTGCATCTTCGTCGCCTTGCCGGGCGTGTTTCTGCGTGACGAAAACGTGGTGGTCGACATAATCGACCAAGCGGTGCCCCCGCGGGTGTGCGCTGCGCTGCGTCTGATCGGTCTGGTACTGACGCTTGGATTCCTCGTGTTGATGATGATCGAGATGATCGAGCCGGCGCTCGACAAACTGAACGATCGTGAAGTCACCATGACCTTAAGCATCAACCGTTTCGTCCATTGGGTCCCGATCATCTTCGGCTTCGCCTTGTCGATCGTCGCGACCTTATGTGTGCTCGCGCATTATCTGCGCCACGGCGTGCCGACGGCACGCCAGAGCGCGGAAAAAACTTCCGAATGATCTGCGGCGAGCGTGCATCTGAAGGTTGCCCGGACCGATGAGCGACGGGCTGATAGGCATTGCCGCTCTGTTCGGGCTGTTCGGTCTTATTATCCTGCGCGTGCCTGTGGCGATTGCGCTGGGCCTGGTCGGCTTGTTGGGGTACGCCGCGATCGATGGTTGGGAGCGAGCCCTTATCGCAGCCGGCTCGACTCCATACGATCTTACCGACAAATATTCGCTAACCGTTGTTCCGCTGTTCGTGCTGATGGGCGCAGTTGCCTCGCGCTCCGGCATGTCGGCCGAGCTTTACCGGGCCGCAAACGCAATGTTCAGCGGCCTGCGCGGGGCCCTGGCCATGGCCACCGTCGGCGCTTGCGCGGGTTTTGGTGCGATTTGCGGCTCTTCGCTGGCGACCGCGGCGACCATGACCCGCGTTGCGGTGCCCGAGATGAGGCGTTGGGGTTATGACGAGCGCATCGCCACGGGGGTGGTCGCGTCGGGTGGGACGCTTGGCGTTCTGATCCCTCCTTCGGTGGTGCTCGTATTCTATGCGATCATATCCGAGCAGGGCGTCCCGCAGCTCTTCGCGGCTGCCCTCATACCCGGCTTGATCGGTGCGGTCCTTCATATCGTGGTCATCGCGGCTATCGCCATTCTGCAACCCGAGCGCATGCCGAAGAGCGCCGTCATGAGCGCGCTGGAGCGCTTACGTGCGCTGGTCGGGCTGTGGAAGATGTTGATCCTCTTCGGGATCGCGGTAGGCGGCATCTATTCCGGCTATATCAGCCCGACCGAAGCCGCGGCGATCGCCGCTCTGGTCGCCATCATTATCGCGTTCGCAACGCGCACCTTGACCGTAAAGCAATTGATGGAAGCATTCCTGGAGACAATCTGGACCACCGGCATGCTGTTCTTCATCATCATCGGCGCGTTCTTTTTCGCCTACTTTATGGCGTTGACGCAGCTGCCGAACTCGCTCAGCGAATGGGTCCAGGGCCTGCAGGTCGGCCCTTGGGTGGTGATCCTGATGATGATCGTTTTCTATATTGTACTAGGCTGTTTTCTCGATGCCATCAGCATGATATTGATCACCGTGCCGGTCTTCCTGCCGCTCGCCTTGAGCATCGGCTTTGATCCGATCTGGTTTGGCATCCTTGTGCTCGTGGTGGTGGAGGTCGGCATGATCACGCCGCCGGTGGGCCTGAATATATTCGTGATTCGAGCGCAGATGCCAGATATTGCGCTGAGCGATGTCTATTGGGGCATCGTGCCGTTCCTGGCCGCGGCGGGCGGCCTGATCGCGCTGTTGATGCTGTTCCCTCGGCTCGCGTTGTGGCTGCCGGAGCTTCTGTACTGAGTATCATGCCAAGAATGGCGGGTATACCGCGGCGCCAGATTGGTGGTTGAGCGACCTTGTGCTACCGTCGTAAGCAAACCTAAAAGACTCATCTGAGAATTCTCGGATGCAATCAAGGGAGGTAATCGCATGCCGTTTCTGCCATCGATCGCTAAGGAGGACAAAGTTCCCCACGTCCTCGGCAAGTTCAGCACCGGAACCGGGCGGCCGCTCCTGGATTTTCACCAGAAACTGCTGCGCGGCGAGTCGCCGTTCACCGTTGCGGAGCGCGAGCTGATGGCCGCTTATGTCTCGGGCGTCAACGCGTGCCAGTATTGCTACGGGGCGCACACCGCAGTAGCCAAGCAGTTCGATGTGCCCGAATCGTTGATCACCAACCTGTTCAACGACTTTGATAATTCGGGCATCGACGACAAAATGAAGCCGGTGCTGCGATACATCCGCAAGCTGACCGAAACTCCAACCAAGATGGTGCAGGCGGATGCGGACGCGGTCTACGCCGCGGGGTGGGACGAGCGCGCGCTGTACGACGCGGTGCAGGTGTGCTGCCTATATAATTTCATGAACCGATTCGTCGAAGGCCTCGGCCTAACCGCCATCGCCGAGCACTTCGACATGGAAGGCGAGATGATCAAGAAAGGCGGTTACAACGGCATGCTCGACGCCTTCGGGATCACGTAAAGACACGTCCACCGAATCTGGGACCGCGCCGAGATTATTTTTCGAGTGCTATCGGGAGGCTTGGCGTCGGGGCGATTATCGGCCCATAAAATTTGCCTTTCGCTTCTCCTTGAACGCCTCGGTGCCTTCGGCGTAGTCGTCGGTGCGCCGCAGCTTCTCATACGAATGGCCCTCGACTTCGATAGCGACCTTGAGGCTGGAGTCGTAGGCGGCGTTGAGCACGCGCTTGAGCGATCGAAGTGAGATCGGCGCCATCGCGTTGAGTTGCGCTGCATAGTCCTCAACCAGAGCAGTCAAGCCGTCGGAATCGGCGGCCACATCGGTCACAAGCCCCCAGGCCATGGCCTGCTCCGCGGGCAATCGCTTGCCAAGCATCACCATGTCCTTGGCCCGGGTCAGGCCGGCAATACGTACAACGCGCGCACTGCCGCCCGAACCTGGCATCTGCCCGATGGTGATTTCTGGGAGCGCAACCAACGTGTCCTTGGTGGCAAGGCGGAAATCGCAGGCGAGCGACAATTCGAAGCCGACACCAAAGGCGTATTTCTCGAGCGCGGCAATGACGGGTTTGGAACAGCGTTCCGGCGCGCCGATGTTATCCGCCAAGTCCGACATTTTGTTCGTGGGGATCTCGGGAAAGCGCTTGACATCGCCGCCCGACGTGAACAATCCGTTGGCGCCGCGAATGACCACGACGCCGACATCATCGTCCCGGTCAAACTCCTCGATAATGGCGCGGATCTGCTCGCGTCCCCGAAAGGACACGATGTTGAGCGGCGGCCGGTCGAGAATCAGATATCCAATCTTTTTATCCGCATCGACTTCGACGCGCAAACCGTCAAGGTCGCGCAAAACTTCAGCGCGCCGTTCGGCGTAGTCTCTTTTCATACCGTTCTCCTTGAGTGTTAGAGCGTACTTTCGAAATCGGGCAGCGTTACGTAGGTCCCAGTGCGCAGATGCCGGCGCAGGAGTTTGCCCGAGGCCGATTGCGGAATGGCTTCGACAAAAACATAAGCCCGGGGTCGTTTGAAGCGGGCGAGGCCACTGTTGAGACAGACTGCATCCAGGGTCTCGGGTCCCGCCTCGGACGATGCCGGTTCGATGAAAGCCACGACCTTTTGCCCCCAGCGCTCGTCCGGCAAGCCAATGACTGCGGCCTGCTGGACAAGATCACTTTTGTCGAGAACGTCTTCGACTTCCTCGGGGTAGATGTTTTCGCCCCCTGAAATGATCATGTCGTCTACGCGGCCAATCACATAGAGCTCGCCATCGCCATCGATTTGCCCAAGATCACCGGTGAAGTACCAACCGTCGCGGATCGCCTTGGTATCGGCGTCCGGACGTTTCCAGTAGCCCTCGAAGGCCTCGTCGCTGCGCATCGTTGCAATGATCTCCCCCGGCTCACCCGGCTGCACCGTGTCGCCTGGCCCTATGCCGCCATCGGGATCAGCGCGGACGATGCGCAGTTCCTGTCCAAAGCCAGCGCGGCCGGCACAGCCCGGCTTCTGCATCACGTGATCGCAGACCGAGAAAGTGTAGATTTCGCTCGAGCCATAAAAATTGCTGAAGATTTCGGGCTTAAATTTCGCCGCGCACTGCTCGGTCAAGGCTGTCGTCATCGACATACCCGCGTACGCAATATTCTGCACCGAATTTAGGTCGTGCCGATCGAACTCGGGATGGGAAACCATATCGTGAAACATCGTCGGAACGAGGAAAAGGGCGGCGATTTCTTCATTCTCAATCGATCGGAATGCGGCTTCGGCGTCGAAAGAAGCCATGCAGACGAACTTGCCGTTAACCAGCATCGACATCAATAGGGCGCGAATGCCCATGGTGTGGAACAGTGGCATCACGCCCAGTTGGGACTCAAGATAGCGGTAGCGGAGATGCGCAACGCAGGCCACTGCTGAAGCGCGTTCGGCGGCTTGGGACCGCGGAACACCTTTGGGCCGGCCGGTTGTGCCCGAGGTATAGAGCATGAGTGAAGTCGCGCGTTCGTCGATGCCGGTCGGTCCATCGACAGGTCGCTCAGCGACCAGTTCTTTGAAATGACGACAGCCTTGGGGGGAGTCATCAAGGCAGATCAGCTGTAATGTGTCGATCCCCATTTCCCCAATGGCCTGCGTTACGGCCTCGCTAGATAGTTCCTCGAATACGACTGCTTTGGCTTCTGCGTCTTCGAGCACGTAAGCAACTTCCTCGCCAGTCGCGCGCCAATTGAAGGGTGTGAAAATCACCCCAAGCATCTGGCAAGCCCAGTAGAGCGTCGCGGTCTCGTTGCGGTTGGACAGGACAACAACCAAATGATCCCCGGCATGCAATTTCATGGCGCGCAAACCTCCGGCGACAGAGCGCACCCTATCGTACCAATCGCCATAATTGAGCCGTAGTGCGCCGTCGACGATGGCCGTGGCGCCAGGATCACGCGCCACCGAACAGGCGAAGGTTTCGGCGAGATCCATGTTTTGCTCAATCTTTCCTAAACATCGGCAATTGCACCATGCTGTCGCTAGTCGGGGTCTTGATCCTATTTGTCATTGTTGGCCACTTCCAGAATCGCCTGAACGATGCCGTGATAGCCGGTGCAACGGCACAAATGGCCCGATAGCATTTCGCGAACTTGCCTCTCGGAAGGCCGTGGCGTCTCCTTAAGAAAGCAGGTCGCCGAAATCAAAATACCGGCGGTGCAGAAACCGCATTGAAGCGCGCCGTGGCGTGAGAACGCCTCCTGAAGAGGAGATAACGTTCCGCCAGGGGCGAGCCCTTCGATCGTTTTTATATCGGCGCCATCGGCCTGCACGGCGAAGGTCATGCAAGCCCGGGTTGGCCGATCATCCATGAGCACCGTGCAGGCGCCGCAAATGCCGTGCTCACAGCCGACATGGGTGCCGTAGAGGTTGAGTTGGTGGCGCAGGAAATCGCAAAGCAGAGTGCGGCCCTCGGCCTCGCCCGTGCGGACTTTGCCATTAACGGTAACGCGAACATGCGCCTTCTCGCCCGATTTAAGACGCAGCATACCTTAGCCTCCAACCCCCAACGCCGCGGTGATGACTTTGGCGCCCAACACGCGAACGAGCTGGCGCCGGTAGTCGGCATTGGCCTGCAAGTCTTCCACGGGATCGACTGCCGCCGATGCGCGCTCTGCGGCGTCGCGTGCCGTCTTAGCGGTTGCAGGTGCCCCAATATATGCGCCGCAATCGGCGAGCACCGGCCGGTCCTCGACGCCGCCAAATGCTAAGGCAAGCTCGACGATATTACCATTCGCGTCGACGCGCGCGCGGGACGCCGCAGCGGTAATGGCAAAATCACCATGTCGCTGGGCGATTTCATCGAAGGCGTAGCCGTCGCTTGTTTCGTGCCTTGGCCAAACAAGTGCCGTCACCATTTCGTCAGGCGCCCGCGCCGTCGTCAGAAGGCCTTGAAAAAAGTCCGCCGAGGAAATCCGGCGCTTCTTTTTTCGCGAGCGGAGCAACACCTCACCGTCCAGAACGAGAAGGCTCAACGGGATCTCGGCGCTCGGGTCGGCGTGGGCCACGGAACCTCCCACGGTTCCCCGGCTGCGCGTCTGATAATGCCCGACATGAGGCAATGCCAGAGCGAGCAGAGGCAGCGCCTCCATCGCAATTTTCGATGCCATGAAGTCAGCCTGGCGGACCAACGCTCCGGTGCGCACGGATGTGTCGCCGATTTCAATGGCCGCGAGATCCGGCAGCCGGTTGACGTCGATTATGGCGGTCGGCCGAACCAAGCGCATGTTGAGCATGGCGGCCAGCGAAAGTCCGCCGGCCAGAATACAGGCGTCTTCGCCAAACTCCGCCAAGAGTGCAAGCGCTTCGTCCAGCGTTTTGGGTTGACAGTATTCGAAGGCGACTGGCTTCACGCGTCATCCTTACGCGTGAGCTTGGCCCATAACCCTTTACGCGCCGGCACCGGCTGCAGGCGCTTGTCGAGCCCCTTGAAGAAGCCGGCGATCAACAGCCGCGCCACCGTGCCAAGCATGCGCTGACCAACCGCGGCGACCTTGCCGCCAACATCCGCAACGTAGCTGTAGTCAAGTTGGGTTCCCCCTTCCGGCGATCGGGTGAGTGTAACTTGTCCCTCGCCCGCGCCCCAGCCTAGGGCGCCTTCGGCTTTGCCAACAAGGCGGAGGCTCTCGGGTTCATTTTGATCCCGCAGCTCTATGCGGGCCTTATATACGCTGCGTATCCCGCCGACGCCGATACGGACGTCGGCGGCGTAGCTGTCTGGCGCAAGCATTTCGAGGCTCTCGCACCCCGGGATGAGTGCGGCCAGCTCTTCGGGATCAAGTAGTAGACGCCAGACTGTCTCTGGTGGCGACTCAAGCTCGACGCTGCCAGAGCCGGTCATTGAGTGACGGGCCTTTTTTCCCGGCCCTGGCCGCACGCCGGTTCCAGTTTCAGCTTCGGCCACTCGTTTGTACGTGCGGCCGTTAGCTAGATCCCACATTTTGTTGAAAGTGAGCGGCAATTCGATGTCGTCGCGTCCAAGGGCGTCGGCAACCGCATTGGCGATCACAGTGGGCGTCAGCATGGAGGAGCCATCGCCCATGCCCTTGGAACCGAAGGGGTTCTGCGGCGATGGCGTGCAGGTCTGGCCGACAGTGATTGGCGGCATTTCAGTTGCAGTCGGGCACAGATAGTCCGCGAAAGTGCCCGATTGAAAGCTGCCTGCGGGATCGTAGACCAGCTCCTCGAGCAAAGCTGCACCAAGTCCGTGGGCGAATCCTCCGTGAATCTGGCCCTCGACGATGATCGGGTTGAGGACTGTGCCGATGTCGTGGACAGTCACGTACTTTATGACCTTGATTCGCCCGGTCTCTGGATGAATCTCGATCGCTGCTATGTCGCAAATGAATCCGAATGTCACTGAAGATGCGACCCTATCTTCTTGGTCGGGCGTATTAAGGACTGTCGGCGAGACGACGGCCGTCTCGTAGATCCCAGGGGTCACGTCTTCTGGAAGGCCGGCGGGATGCCAGTGGGTGCTGGCGGCAAGACGGCGGACTGAAAGGCCCTTCTCCGGCACACCGACGATTCGCGCTTCGCCGTCGACCAACTCAATATCTTCAGGCGATACTTCAAGCGCCTCGCCGGCAATCTTTTTGATTTTCTCGGCGACACGACCCACGGCCTGCGAGATCGCCCCAACGACGATCGACGAAAAGCGGTTGGAGTAGTTGCCCGAGGCCAGAGACCACGCGCTGGTCAGCGTATCTATATCCGTTACGACGTGAACATCGTCGGGGTGGAGCCCTAGAGCATCGGCGACGATCTGCGCCGCGACGGTCGCATGACCCTGACCGGCCGGTGTCGAGACGGTACGAACCGTAACCGCACCGGACGGATCAATCGACACGGTGGCGCTGGAGAGGGCCCCGGATCGGCCCCCTGCTTTCGCGCGTTCTTCCGGTGTCTGTGCAAGCGTGACATAGGCCATATTGGAGCCTGACGGCTCGACGCCGGCCGCCAAACCAATACCGAACAACCGCCCTTCGGCGCGGGCAGCGGTGCGTTGCGCTTTAAGTGCATCGTAGTCGGCAAGGCGTAGCGCCTCATCCAAAGCCGCCTCGTAGTCACCAGCGTCATAGAGCGCGCCAGCCGGCGCCAGATATGGGAAGGCGTCCGCCGGAATGAAATTGCGTCGGCGGATTTCGGCAACATCCATCCCCAACTTCCGAGCGCCCGCTTCAATAATTCGCTCAAGTGCATAATAATACTGCGGCCCGCCATAACCTCGGTTGAGGCCGACCGGGGTCCGGTTTGTGACCACGAGCTGATTGTCGATTGCGATATTGCGAACCCGATAGGACCCATTTGACGACGCGTGCATGCGGTAGACCGAGGCTGGCTCCGGCGCGCGCACATAGGCGCCAACGTCGACGATGTTGCGAAAACGCAGTCCGGTCAACTCGCCGGTCTTAGTGAAGGCAGCATCCACCTCGTCGGCCCGATCCGCGGCTGCGGACGATGCGACGAGGTGTTCCAGCCGATCCTCAATCCATTTTAGAGGAGCGCCGATGAGCCGGCTCGCCGCCGCCAGCAGCACGATATAGGGATACATCGCTTGTTTGATTCCGAAGCTGCCGCCGCTGTTGGGTGCGGTGATCAGGCGGAGCCGGTTGCCCGGTATTTTGAGCGCGCCGCACATCAAAGCGTGCAAAATGAATGGGCCCTGGAAGTTGGACCAAACAGTGTAGCGCTCAGGCGCTTCCTCGAAATGGGCGATAATCCCGTAAGTCTCGATTGGCGTTGAGGATTGGCGCGGATAGCGCCATTTCAGCGACACTACGTGATCGGCTTTGGCGAATGCCGTATCTGGATCGCCGTAGCGAAATGTCCGGTGGTGCACTCGGTTCGAACCGACTTCATCGTGCAACAGCGGCGCGTTCTCGGCGAGAGCGTCAAGAGGATCGACCACCGCCGGCAACGGCTCGTAGTCTACTGCAATGGCGTCGAGCGCATCCTCGGCTAGATAGCGGTCGCTCGCCGCAACCAATGCGACCGGCTCGCCGACATATCGTACTTTGTCGACCGCGATTGGGTGGTAGGTGATAGGCACACGTAGAGCGCTCGGGATCGGGTCGATCACATCGACGATCTGCCTGCCCGTCAAGACGCCGGCAACACCATCCATTGCTTCGGCGGCAGCGGTGTTGATCCCGGTGATCCTTGCGTGGGCGTGAGGTGAGCGCAGTATGGCGACATGCCGAAGCCCTGCGACCGGCTCCAAGTCGTCGATGAACCGCGCTTGCCCTGTAAGGAGCGCAGGGTCCTCCTTGCGCGGCAAACGCGCGCCGATCCAGCTTCCTCTGGCCTCCCCCATGGCCGCAAGATGCTATCAACCTCCGCTGCAAGGCAAGAATTTCTGCAATGCAGTCTTTGAGGTTGAATGCGGGCTTGGTTAGCAGCGACCTGGAACTTCTATTTGCAGCCGATGCTGTCCTCTAACTCGCGATTGGGCAATCTGAATGTTATCATTATAGGGCGAAATTGGTCGCCTTTGACTTCGACAACACCTTTCAACTCAGCCTGCTTGTCAACTCGGCCTGTTTGCGCGCGCGAACAGGCCGCGTAAGGCGACGTAGAAGACCGGTGTGAATATCAGACCGAACAGCGTGACGCCCAACATGCCGAAAAAGACGGTGGTACCAAGGTTCTGCCGCATTTCGGCGCCAGCACCGGTGGCAATCATCAGCGGTACGACACCCAATATGAAAGAAAATGCGGTCATGAGGATTGCGCGCAACCGCGTACGTGCCGCTTCAACGGCCGCATCGAATCGGTCTTTACCGTCGCGCTCCGCCTGACGCGCAAATTCCACAATGAGAATTGCGTTCTTCGCTGCCAAACCGACAAGGACAATGAATCCGACTTGAGCAAGAATATTCACGTCCATGCCTCGCCACAGCAATCCGCTCACGGCGGTAAGCAGGCACATCGGGACTATCAAGATCACAGCCAAGGGCAATGACCAGCTCTCATATTGGGCAGCCAGAAGGAGAAATACGAAGACCGCCGCTGCGACGAACACCAGCAAGCCCGAATTCCCGGCCAGTTTTTCCTGCAGCGCCATTTCGGTCCACTCGAACGAAAACCCGTCAGGAAGGCGCGCGGCTGCCAGCCGTTCCATCGCGGCAATCGCCTCGCCGGAGGAAACGCCAGGCGTAGCGCTGCCTTGGATCTCTGCGGCGCGAAACAGGTCGTAACGGGGGACACGGTAGGCGCCTGTACGATCGCGGAACGTCGCGACGGACCCGATCGGGACCATCTGGCCCCGATTGTTGCGGGTTTTCATATTGGCGATCGCGTGCATGTCCTGTCGAAACCGACCATCGGCTTGCGCTGTAACCCGGTAGGTCCGGCCCAAAATATTGAACTCGTTGACGAACGCCGAGCCGAGATAAATTTCCAATACTTCGAAGACGCGGTCTGCCGGAACACCCAGCATCTCTGCCTTGACGCGATCAATATCGGCGAAGAGTTTGGGAGTGCGGGTGTTGAACAGCGAGAATACCCGGCGCAATTTGGGATCCCTATTTGCAGCCCGCACGAGATCGACAACCGCAGCTTCGAGCGCCCTGGCGCCTCGTCCACGTTTGTCCAGTATCATCATTTTGAAGCCGCCGGAATTGCCGATACCACGCACCGGCGGCGGTGCAATGGTGATAATGAACGCGTCCTGAATTGCGCCCAGCCGTTGGTAATGCATCCCGATGATCTTTTCGAGCGTCAATCCGGCTTTTTGTCGCTCGGCGAAGTTTTTAAGCGTCGCGAAAATGGCGCCGGCATTTGAGGCGTTGGTAAAAGTTGCGCCATCGAATCCAGTAAATTGAACGGCGTGCGCGACGCCGGGGATCTTGAGAATTTCCGCGGCGGCGCGGCGCACCACGACGTCGGTCCGGCTGAGCGACGCGCCCGGTGGAAGTTGCACCACGACTATTAGGTAGCCCTGGTCTTGCGCCGGAATGAAGCCTGACGGTGCGCGCGAAAACTGCCACGCCGTTAATCCGATAAATCCGGCATAGGCGACAAGCGCCACTACCACTAACTTGCCGAGCTTGCGCGTCAAACCACCATAGCCGGTCGCAAGTCGGTCGAACCCGATGTTGAAACCGCGGAAAAATGCAACGAACGGCCTGGCGATCGGCGAGGGCTGCGCGGCTTCACGGTGCGGCTTGAACAGGATGGCGCATAAAGCGGGGCTGAGCGTCAGCGATACGAACAGGGAAATCAGCGTTGCAGAAGCGATTGTGACGGCAAACTGCCGGAAGAATTGGCCCGAAATTCCCGGCACGAACGCGGCCGGAATGAACACCGCGGAAATCACAAGCGTCATTGCAACGAGCGCGCCGCCCACTTCATCCATGGTCTTGTGTGTGGCCTCTCGCGGGCTCAAGCCTGCACGCAGGTTGCGCTCTACGTTTTCCACCACAACTATCGCGTCATCGACGACGATGCCGATCGCCAGGACCAGGCCGAATAACGTCAGATTGTTGAGCGAATAGCCGAACGCGGCGAGCACGGCGAACGTACCGATCAGCGAAATTGGAATGGCGACGATCGGAACGACTGATGCGCGCCAGGACTGAAGAAACAGGACAACGACGAGAACGACTAGCAACACCGCCTCGAAGATCGTCGTGACGACCGCATCCACCGATTGCTGAATAAATTCGGTGGGGTTGTAGACGATTTCAAATTTCATGCCGGACGGAAAGGCACGCGCGAGTTCCGCCATCTTATTCTTTATAAGATCCGCCGTTTCGAGTGCGTTCGACCCGGGCCGCTGGAACAACAGCAACGGTAACGCCTTGCGATGGTCGAGGTAACTAATCGTCGAGTAGTCCTGAGCGCCGAGTTCAACACGTGCAATGTCGCGCACGCGCGTGACCCGCCCGCTGGCATCGGCACGGACGACGATATTTGCGAACTGTCGCACCGCTTGGAGGCGGCCCAGCGCTTCAATATTCACCTGGAAGGCACCAGGTTTCGGTACCGGCGGCTGGTTGAGCACGCCGGATGCGACCTGGACATTCTGGGCGCGAAGCGCCTTTACTACTTCGCCGGCCGTAAGTCCGCGCGCAGCGATGCGATCGGGATCCAGCCAGATCCGCATGGCATAGTCACGCGCGCCGATCACCCGAACGTCGCCCACCCCGTCGAGGCGCGATAGCACGTCGCGAATCTGTAACGTCGCATAGTTTGAGAGGTAGAGCAGATCCCGGCTGTTGTCGGGGGAGCTAATGTGGATCACCATCAGCATGTCGGGCGAGCTCTTACGCACCGTCACGCCTATGCGTCTGACTTCCTCCGGTAGGCGGGATTCAGCGATAGCCACTCGATTCTGTACGAGAACTTGCGCAGTATCCAGATCCGTGCCCAGCGCAAACGTGATCTGTAGCACAAGCTGGCCATCGCCCGTGGCCTGGCTCAACATGTAGAGCATGTTGTCAACGCC
>JAPULJ010000233.1 GCA_027295145.1 Alphaproteobacteria bacterium
AAGACCGTCTTCGCCGACACCTACGATCTGCAGGTCTACGTCGTCGCCGGGGCAATGTATCTGGCGATCGTCTTCGTCTTCACCAGGGGTTGGCGCATGGCCGAGCGTCATCTGCACCGCTATCTGCGGGACCAGCCGGTATCAAAGAAGTTAGGTATCAACCGGTCGCCGGTTGGTCCCTAAGCTGCGGCCTCGAGATCGACGGTGGCGGCGAAGCGGCGGGTGATTTCGCTCGGCGAATCGTGGAAAGCAACGCCAAGGCCATCGACCCCGCGCCAGGTGATGCGCCCGTTGACGCGGCCGATCCGCGGGATATCGATGTAAATCGTGGTCGGGAACGCGAACGGGTCGGTGACCCGCAGCATCGCGCCGCCCCCTGAGACATTGAACAGCATGCAGGCGGACTGGCTTTCGCCTTCGGTGATCCGGGCTTCCAGAAGCACCGCAGCGCGCGGGCAATGCCGCCGCTCATTGGGTCGGTTCTGAAGTTCCATCTGTTCGCTCAAGTTTATGTAAAATTGTCCCGAATTCAGGCTAATCGCCGTCCGTTACCACAAGGTTAACGCGGGTCATTTGCCGAATCGCCCGATTCGGTGGATAATGCCCCTCGGTGCGAAAGCGCCTACAAAGTAGGAAATGCGCTAAAGCACCGATAGTGCAGTACTCCGGCTCGGCAGGTTTGCGGGAAATACTCGCCCGGCGGTCACGGCAAGAGCGTGCAAAACGCCAAATCAAACATGGCCGACCTGCTCCGGAGAACGGAGGTAGTAACCGCCATGCAAGTCTCAGCCATCTTGAAAGAAAAGGGACGCGAAGTCGTCACCGCCGATCCCGACACCCCGATCTCGGAGATCGTGGTGACGTTGAAGGACAGGGGCATCGGCGCTGTCATTGTCGCCGGCGAAGGCGACATTCCGGCCGGGATCCTGTCCGAACGCGACATCGTGCGGGCGATGCCCAAGCACGGGGCCAAACTGATGACAATGCGCGCCTCGGACCTGATGACCCGCGAAGTTGTCACCTGCACTCAGGAGCACACCATCGACGAGGTCATGAAGATCATGACCGAGGGTCGCTTCCGGCATCTGCCGGTAATCGAGGGCGGCAAGCTGGTTGGCGTCATCAGCATCGGGGATGCGGTAAAACGCCGTCTCGGCGAGCTCGAGGCCGAAGCCGGGGCTCTGAGGAGCTACATCGCCAGCGGATAAAACCAATGTCGATTGCCGGCTTCCGGACAAGCACGCCGGGGGAATTTTCGCTAGACTAGGGATTGGACTTCTAGCCCTTAGTAGTGAGTTCCCATGCTCAAACCGATCAAGACTAAAGATGCGACGCTGAGCGTCGAAGGCCGCGTCGCCACGCTGACCTTCGAGCGCGATGACGTGCGCAACGCCCTAACCGGTACCGCGCTGTTCGACGATATCGTGCGCACCATCGAATGGGCGAATGCAGAGTCCGATCTGGGGGTTCTGGTGCTGACGGGCGCTGGCAAGGCGTTTTCGGCTGGCGGCAACGTCAAGGAGATGCGCGATGGCGGCGGCATGTTCGCCGGCGGGATCGGCGAGATCGAGGCCGCCTACCGCGACGGCATCCAGCGCATCCCACGCGCCATGCACGGGGCCGAATTCATAACCATTGCCGCGGTCAACGGCCCTGCTATCGGCGCCGGCTGCGACTTGGCGGCGATGTGTGATCTGCGGATCGGTTCGACCGGTGCAGCTTTCGGCGAGACATTTGTCAACCTTGGCATCATCCCCGGCGACGGCGGCGCATGGTTTCTGCAGCGCCTGATCGGCTACCAACGTGCCGCCGACATGACCTTTCGCGGGCGCATCGTGAAGGCCGAGGAGGCGCGCGAGATCGGTTTACTGCTGGAGGTCGTCGAGCCCGACGCGCTGATGAAGCGGGCGTTGGAACTGGCCGTTGAAATCGCCGGTAAACCGCCCCAGGCCTTGCGCTACGCCAAGCGCCTGATGAAGCTCGCCCAGCGCACCGAACTCTCCGACTTCCTCGACTACTGCGCCGTCATCCAGGGCATCTGCCACGGCACCGAAGATCACAGCGAGGCCGTCGCCGCCTTCCTCGACAAGCGCGTGCCGCACTTCAAAGGCCAGTGAGGCAGGTAGAGGATCACCGGTTCGAGCGCGATAAAAGAATTGTTTGGGTCGGCATCACAACCGGACATCATGAAAATTGTTGCCACAGCCGTTCAGCAACCGGCCCAACATTCCGATCGCGCCGACGGATCATCATGACCGGGTCTAGACCTGTGAGTGGAATTCCCTCGACGGCGATTTCGACCAACCGTCCATCGGCGAGTTCGCCTTCAATCAGGTGTTTGGGTATCCGTCCCCATCCCAATCCGGCAATGGTGAGCTCCTTTTTTGTGGTGTAGTCGTTCACGACCCAGTTTCTGCCTCCCTCGACCACATTGACGTTGAGCTTTGGCACATTTCGAGCTGAATCGCGGATCACAATTTGCGAATACTGGCGAACTTCATCCTGGCTTATGGGACCTTTTGTACTGCTTGTGATATATCCCGGCGCAGACACGTTAATCATCGTCAATTCATCAACCGCAATTGCCTCATGGCAGGTGTCAATCAAGAAATTTGAGCTAAAGGCCAAACCGGCATCGCCATCATTTAGTCGCTCCATCACACCGCTCAGGATCTCCGTCGTCACTTTGAATGCTGTTTGTGGGAAATAGTCTATAACCGGCGTAATCCTACTCAATAAGCGCGGGAGTGGGCAGACACCGCTGATCACGATATTAAACTCCGGTTCAACTCCGGCACCCATATTGTGGCCTAAAATCTTGAGGCTATCCACATGTCCGAGAACCATCGTCGCCCTGCGATAGAATGCCCGCCCCTGGAGTGTAGGCTCTGCTCGATAAGTGTCTCGCGTAAAAAGCTGGACGCCAAACTCGTTCTCCAGCGCTTTGACCGCGGCGCTGATTGTCGACTGAGTTTTATTGACCGCCTTTGCGGCCCCGCGAAAACTCCCTTGCTCCGCAACAGCGACAAACATTTTCAGTTGTTCATTGGTCATATCGATTATTCGTTCGTCTAAATCGATCATCTTGATCTAATCATATCGTTATCTATAAATCAAATTAACTGGCAAAATCCGTTAGTTTTCGCTCATTCTGGAGAGTCCGATGGCCATTGAAAAGTTAAGGCCCTCCCTATTCAGTCCCGGAATATTAGGCCGATATGAGATTCCCCACAGAATTGTGATGTCGCCGCTAACACGCGCCCGCACCAACCGAGCCGGCATTCCATCAACGCTAAATGCCGAATATTACCAACAACGCGCCTCTTCGGCGCTGATCATTTCGGAGGCGACGCACATATCTGCGCAAGGAGTCGGTTGGGTCGACGCACCGGGTCTTTTCACCCCGGAACAGGTTGCAGGCTGGAAAAAAGTAACTGCAGCGGTCCACAAAAAGGCGGTCCACGAAAAAAGCGGCCTTATTTTCGCTCAACTCTGGCATATGGGAAAATTGTCGCACCCGTCATTCCAGCCGAATGGCGAGCTTCCTGTTTCCTCAAGCGCGATCAAGGCCGATGGCGAAGCCAATACCTACGACGGTGCGCAACCGAACGTCACGCCGCGCGCATTGGAGACCCATGAAATCGCCGATGTCGTCGAGCAATACCGGATCGCGGCGAGAAATGCGATGGATGCTGGTTTTGACGGCGTCGAATTACACGCTGCCGGTGGTTACCTTCCCGCCCAATTTCTCTCCGATTCCAGCAATAAACGTACCGACGCCTATGGCGGCTCGATCGAAAATCGTATCCGATTTGTCATCGAAGTCGTCGAGGCCCTGAGCGAAATATGGGGTGGTGATCGCGTAGGCATAAAAATCTCTCCGGGCATCAGTTTCAGCGACGCCGGAGGTTCAAACATCAATGAGACAGCGGCCCGTCTTGTCGAGCGGCTGAACCGGTTCGACTTGGCTTACCTTCATGTTCTTGAAAGGATCAAATTTCCCGGCCAGTCGATGGTACCGGATGTTGACCATCAGGCCCTGCGGAAAATATTCAATGGTCCGTATATGGCCAACGGAAATTACACCAAAGAAAAGGCACAGCGCTCCATTGAAGATGGAAAAGCCGATTTCGTTGCTTTTGGGCGTCCCTTTATCGCCAATCCCGACTTGCCACAGCGGTATCGCAAGAATGCGCCGCTGAACGAACCCGACGGTGAAACCTTCAACGGTGGCGATCACCGGGGTTACACGGATTACCCTACGTTGGAGGCGGCGTTGACGACGTAAATTTCGTCCTCGCAACCATCAAGAGCGTACCGTCGTCTCTGCCCGGGTCGGCGGTCGTTTGCTGCTGGCCGAATGCGCGGCTCCCTGTATGCGCGCCTGTCTGGATGAGCTTACATGAGCCGCGGGTCACACGGGCATGTTCTAAAGCGGTCATGAGGGCGTCGTCTTGATGTTCAGGAAGCGCGGTGGCGGCATGCCGGTCTCGCGAATGTTGGTTAGGAAGCGTGTTCCCAAATCGCCGCCGGTACGTGCGTCGTGTTCGAGCAGCAGCCGCGCCACCAGGTCCGAGGAACGGTAAAGGTCGAACAGGACGATGGCGCCCTTTATCAAATCGTCGTCGGGCCACCGTTCGAGGGCCGAGAAATCGCGCACGAATATCGCATCGGCCCACAACATCTGGCTGATTGGCACGAACGGACGGTCGCTCAACTCGATCGGCCGGAAAGTGCGACCGGCGACGTCGACGAGCTTGTGCAAAACGAACCCCTGGCCGCGCATCCAGGTCTGAACCTCGCCGAACAGCGGCTGATCCCGATAGAGCGGCAGGAAGCAGACCTCGATCTCCATGACTACGGTTGCCGCGAATTTGGCAATGCCGCCCTTCAGCGCCTCGAGCTCGGCGCCCTGGATGTCGAGCTTGGCGAAGTCCGGCGAGGGGCAATCGTCGATATCGTCGAGCCGTTTGGTTTCGATATCGACGACATCCTTGACCGCGAAGTTGCCCTCGCCGCTGGCGCCGATCGTCGCGAACAGATCGATGACGCTCGGATCAGGCTCGTAGATTGAGGAGCAGCCGGGAAAGCGGCAGACATGGAACTTGGCCTTGCCGCCGGGCCCGAGAAAATAGGGCAGGTAGCGGTGGGCACTGTTACGAGCCTCCAGCTCGGCGCGTTTATCGTCCTGCGGCTCGAACCCGGTCACTGAGGCGATACCCTGCTCGACGAGCGGGGTGTAGCGGTC
>JAPULJ010000234.1 GCA_027295145.1 Alphaproteobacteria bacterium
AGCGCGGCGCCATCAAACGCACCTGGTGCCCCAATGCCTCGATCTCCCGCCCCCGGTGATGCGAGGTGGCGCACGCCTCCATACCAATCAAGCGGGGCGGTTGCTTCTTGAAGACGGGCAGCACCTGACCCCGCCTCAACCGTCGGAGGAAGATCACACCACCCTCGGCGTCAACGCCGTGCACCTGAAATACGGTCTTCGCAAGATCAACACCAATCGTGATCACTTCGTTCATGGGCGGCTCCGATTTCCCCGTGGTTCATGAGAACCACCATTTTGGCGCCTCGATGCCGGCGGGTGGGAGCCGTCCACTGCATCAAAAGCAGACCTCAACAAATTTTATAGGAATCTAGCGATGAGTTCCTTTGCCCGGCAATGGTCGAGGCATGCCCTATCCGTGAAATATGGGCATCAGGAGAGCCTGGATGTGTTCAATCACGAAATTCGTTGATTGCCCTAGGTAGGCGGCTGCCTGATTCACAGACACGTCGCCGGCGATAGCGCGCCGCGCCATGGCACGAGTCGCCTCGAATAGTTGTGCGTCGCCCTCGGAATCCAGAATTCCCCAATCCGCAACCGGGATGTACCGTCGCGCTTCGGCTCGCTCCAAGTAATCCAAGTGCGTACTTGGCTCGACCATCGTCGCATCATCTGCTTCGTGACTCCAGTCGATCCGGTCGATGAACGCGGCGTACGGGTGGACGTCGGGATGAGTGACGCCCTTGCCGTCCATCAGTTCCTCAACCGTCTGGATCACCGCAGCCCGATCCACGAGGCCTCCGTGGATATTGCGTTGGGTCGCCGGGATAAAAGCATGATACGCGGAGGTCGGAAGGGACGGAAGGTAGCTGGACTGGAACAATACGGTACCATCCCCGTTCGAAATCTTGTCCTCTTGGTCTGGGCGGGGCAGACGGTGAAATGTCCAGCGGGCGCCGTGCCGCTGGCCGGCATAGGCGGTCTTTCCATTCAGTCCAACGATGATGTTGATTCTGCCTTTGAATCGGGCGACGACATGGTTCGGATCGGCGAGTGCTTGATGATTTCGTTCGGCGAAGCCAAGGATCTGGCTTCTCCACTCGAACCTGTGGCTGTTCGTCCAATTCGCGGAGTCATAGAGATTATGGCCCGAGCGGATCGGGTAGCTCAACATGATCGGAGCGCCGCCCGAATTTGCCGGTGCCAACTGTGTCGGCCAGAACTTCTCGGGTGCCGGGATTAGGTTGAACAGACCCGGAAACGTCGCAGCCGATTCCCGCAGAACCGAGTCGCGGATCAAAAAATCTATTGGGGTGCCCTTGCCTTGTTCGATAACTCGGATCGGTTTGAGCGCCCCGTGAAACAGGGGCGCCACGAAACACACGCGCTCTATCCTTTCGTCGAAGCGCGTGGTGTCCGACAGCAGACGGAGCACCAGATTGCCCCCCATACTGTGGGTGACGAGTTGCAGCGGCGTCGGGTCCCGCGCGAACACTAAATCCAGGAATTGGCCGAATCGACTCGCTGCGATGGCCAGACTCTCACGCCAGTCGAAGTTGTAGCGACCGAGTCCCGTCGCGCTCAGAAAAACGGCATAGGGGTCCTCGATGACGGGAGGATGAACCGTGGAGCGAGCATAGATGAACTGACCATTGACGTCGATGCCTCCATGGACAGTCAGACGATCGAACTCCAGATTGTCGACTTCGTGCCAGATTCCGAGATCGACCCAGCGGGTATTGTTATCCTCTCGATCATACAGTTCGCTGCCCATGATCCCATGCAAGAGGAGGGCTCTCCTCGGTGCATTTTCCAGTTCAGCAATCCACTCGGGCCAAACAGATTGCCTTAGAAACTCAAGCTTTTCGAAACCCATGACCGCTCTCCTTAACTGCCATCAAACTCGAGGACAAACCGGTCTGGAAACGGGCCCTCGAGTTGGATGTGCCCCTCCGGGCCCGGTGCTCGCCTGAGGTCGTTCAACCGGAGCACGCTCTTGCAAATTGCGGGAATCTGAACGCGGTTGATGTATTTCCCAAAGCAGGCATGCCGTCCGGCGCCAAACAGCAGATAGTTGTCATTTGGC
Source organism: Alphaproteobacteria bacterium (assembly GCA_027295145.1). Classification (GTDB taxonomy): domain Bacteria; phylum Pseudomonadota; class Alphaproteobacteria; order JAPULJ01; family JAPULJ01; genus JAPULJ01. The sequence goes on from JAPULJ010000234.1 coordinate 2,066, forward strand.
CTTCCAGGTACGAATTGGTCCGGATTGTCAAGAATGTCCGCGTCAAACATGGCGGACCACACAGCGGCGATGACGAAACTCCCCTGCGGCACCATTCGCTCCCGTTCGGTGCCCCGGGCCAGTCGATAGTCATCGGTACAAATCCTGTAGAGAAACGGGTGCTGGGGCTTGAACCGAAGCGCCTCGAACAGATACTGGCTAAGTTTGTCGTCTGCGTCAGCAGCCGCCGCGTCATGGGCCTCTTTCAACTGATCCGGACGATCAAGGAGGACGTCCAGGATGTTGGCGACGCATTCGTTGGTCGTGTCGACGGCGCCGATCATGATCCCGGTCAGATTTCGTCGTATCCCATCGTCGTCGAGGCTGTTCGTGGGGGCGCATTGCAGTTGAAGGAGCCGGGTGAGGACGTCGTCGGGAACCGCCCCTCCACCGGTGAGAGCCGCCTTTCGATCAGCAATGAGTTGTTTGAGATATTCCCTCAGCAGGGCTCCGGCTTCGTCCGCGGCTCGTATCACGTCCTCGTCGTTTTGAAGATTGGCGAACAAATCCCAGAACAACGCGCGCATCCACTTCATCATTGTTCTATCGTCCGGGCCCGGCACCCCCAGATAGTCACCGATGAATTGAACCGGCACGACGCGCGACAACTGACTAACCACATCGATCCGGCGCGCCGACTTGACCGATTCGACCAGTTCGTTCGCCGACCGGGTAACGATGTCACGTATCCGTTCCAAGTCAAATCTGCTGGCCATGAAACGCATGATCGAAACTTCACGCTCATATTGCGGTGTGTTCTGCATGCCCAAGAAGAATGCCCCCGAAATTCGTTCCATACGCGGCGCATACAGTAGTTCCGAGAAGATTTTATCCTGATGGAGCACCTCCATGACATCGCGGTATTTAGTGACGATCAAGGCACGGGGCGACGTGAAAATGGGATCATTCTCACGAAGGTCATCAAACATTTCACGCGTCTTTGTCGACAGCCATAACTGGACCAACCCGATTTGAGCTTTGGCCAACTCCTGAGGATCGCTTATGTCGTCTGAAAGTTTATTGTAGTCTGCTAAAAAACTCATGTTTGCCTCCTCGCCCTCCTGTGGCGTCCCATCCGAGCCGACAATTGCCTGGAAAGATCACTTAGAGGCGAGCTTATTGAGGGCGGCGATGCCTGGTTCCAAGAAATATCCGCCACCGCGCGTGGTTACGAATCGATTCAAACCGGGTACGAACGGGAATCTCGACGCGCCAGGCACCGTGAAGCGGCCTGACGTGTTGGCGCCCACGATGGGGTCTCTTTCTTCGTTTCCAAGTCCCGCAAATTCCCCGTTGTTTACCCAATTCTGCTGAACAAACGCGAACTGTCTTTCGATGTTGGCGTTCATCGCGAAAAACGCCACGCCGCGTTCCTCCGCATCCGAACTATCATCGACGTGCGGCCCATAGGGCAAGCCGCGCCGAAGCAGGCGATGTAGCCGGACATCTGTATCTCCGCCATCGAGCGCATCTCGAGGGTTGCACCGCCGAATGTGTGCGCCAAGCGGACATTTTTTACCGTTTCGATCGTTATTATAGCGAAAGTCGTTGTCTGAAGCGGGCGTCGGATCGTTCCCAATCGGAGATAGAATCAAGGGATTTCCGTTTCGCCAGCGTCCGACCAGCTTGGCGGCGATGAGCTCTTGGTCACCCGGCGCATCCGACCCGTAGGCAATCCTTGAGGCACGCTCGATAAACTGATTAAAGGCTCCCACATTCTGTTGCAACTTGCGAAAGACAAGATAGGTGCCGTTTAGGCAAAGTTCTCTGATCTCTGCCGGAATCTCCTGGGCGGTGCTTTCCTTTTCATAACCAAGGATGAATTCGCCGGCCTTGACCGGCTTCCAGGTGTTGCCGGGCGCCGGTGTCCCCATACCGGGCTTGTCGGTAAAAGGAGATCCTTCGATAGAAGGCTGGCCGATGCCGTCTCGAAATCCGAAATGCTCCTTGGCTCCGGGAAGCGCGTTTGCTTCCAGGAGTTTGGCGACTTCCGAAATGCCAGCATTTTTGGCTAGTTGACGCACGGCAACCACGAGGTTCCGCCGCGCCCCGTCATTTTTCGCGTGAATCATGACGATTGCCGAAATCGAAGCATCACTCAAGCCACGCTGCCAATTCCTCGGGGCGCTTTCTTCCGTGTCTCCAAGATCGGCGGCGTGCGCGCTCATGCCCAGCCGGAAGGCTCTAGGAAACTTGCTCAGCCGACTTTGCGGGATGCCCAGAGCCACAAGTCCGCGAAAGCTGATTGCGAAATTTAACGTGACCTCGGGCTTGATCTTCTCGCCGGTTGCAGCGTCGGTCTCCCAAATGGCGGCCGTGGTCAGCTTCGGATGACCGGCAATGCTCTGGACGAATGCGCGGCCCTCGTCCGAGCCAGGAAAGTCGAAGAACAGGTACGCCGCAAACGGGAGGCGATAGCCTCGCAATACATTCCCCTGAATGTCGTGGAGGTTGTCCTCGAGTTCGGATGATTTTTTCAGAATGTATCCCGCTCCTGCTTGACTTGGCCTAAGGGCTCGATCGAACGGCACCCGACGATGGTCGCCAGGAGTCTCTCAAGCTGGCGGCTCGGCAAGTTTATCTAGAAAGTCATTGGTCTTCTTTTCCCAATCGAGAGCCTTGAGTACACCCTTGACGGTGACCTCGGGGTAGGCGGCATAGAACAGGTCCGTCTTGATTTGATGATCACGAACATATTTTGCGAAACCTTCGAAAGGCGTAGCACCCGGGTATCCAACGCAGTTTCCCCAGATGGCATCAAGGCCGTCAGGAATAAGATTCACGAAGTCTTCCAGATACTTCTTCCATGTTCCGTCAAAATTACTGGTAAATAACAACCTCGTATCGTTATCAAAAATTACCCATCTAGCGTAGTGTATAGTCGAGATCTTTTTGATCGGACTGTCGGGTGAAATCTGGATTCCTTGCAAAACTTGTCTCAATGTCTCCGATCGACCTTCGATTATTGGCGTGATCACCGTTAACTCGGTGATGTTGCCCCCGAGGGTGATGCTGGTAACCGGTGCGTCTTCGGAATTTTCAGCCACAACAGCTACTCCTTTTTTGAGTCAGGCGTGGTCGAACGATGGGTCTCATCGACCGCAACGAGCACTTTTAACCGAGATTCCCCAGATGGCTCCCCCGATTTCCCCCGATGGTAGCATAAATGGCGTTCGCAACGCAATTCCCGTCGTGAACCGGCGCGATAGGTCGGGTTCCGCCCCTTATCAGGCCGATTCAGGACGATTTGGCGATCGAAGACCTAACCCACTGACGAATCCGGGCGCTGAGGGCGCACCCCGACTTTCGCGGCACACACGTTTCCCGTTGGGCAACCTGGATGCTACTGGATAGGGCGCCGTCATGGCGGCAAAGGCGCTGGCCGCAGCCCGTCAATGAGGCGCAGGATCTCAGCGAACAGAGGTCTTGGGATCCCAGAACGTTTTATGTCCGCTATGGATCATTTGCGGACGTCGAGGGCAGCCTGCCTTAATGTCCGCTAATGATGCGGTGGACGGCTCCCGTCCTAGTGGTTCATGTAGCAACCACACTTTGGCACATCGCGATGCCGGTGGGGGGGGAGCCGTCCACCGCATCAAAAGCGGTAGTTCGCGGAGTATGTAACGGTTGACCGGTGTCGACCTGTGAGCGGACATCGCCACTCGCAACACCGGTTAATGAGTCCATGACCTGGGCGGAGGTTGGCCTGGCGCCGCCACCCGCGCCCGTCCGTGCGAGCGTGTTCAGGAGACCCCGTCCAGGGCGTCCTCGATGGCGGCCAGGACCGCCCGGCGCAGGCGTTCCTCGCTTTCGCGCAGGGCCTTCGCGGCCCGCGCGCGCTGGACTTTGACCATAAAAAGAACAATAATAACAATGAGTTGTGCGACAAAGAGCAGGGCGATCAGGGTGGCGGTGAACGGCGGCGTCTCGAAAAACGGTTGGTCGGCGGCGGCCGACGGGCCGCACCACAGGACCAGCCCGGCAAGGGCGCTCGCGGCGCCGCGGACAAACCGGCGGTAGGGTGGAAAGGGCGTTTTCACGCCTGTGTCCCGCCGCGGGTCCAGGCCCGTCTCAATATCTCCTCAGCCGCGACAACAGCGCGGGGTTGTCCCACTTGGGCTGACGGTCCTCCAGCATCACGCC
>JAPULJ010000235.1 GCA_027295145.1 Alphaproteobacteria bacterium
GTCGGTCGTCAGAAGGACCATGTTGGCCAGCGCCTGCGGTATTTGCTCGATCGCCAGCAGCCAGCCCATCACCTGCGAATAACCGATAATGATCATGATGATGGAGGTAATGATCATCGTGTCGGTGAGAGCCTTCCAAAGTTTCTGCCAAGTGATCGTGCGGTAGACCAATCCCAGCAGGATCGAATAGACACAGGCCAGAACACCAGCCTCAGTCGCCGTCGTGAAGCCGGTAACGATCGCGCTGAGAATGATCGCCGGCGCAACGAGCGCGGCGATGCCGTCGATCATGGCGTGGCGAATCTGGGCCAGCGTTGCCCGCGGTTCCCGCGGAAAGCCGCGCTTTTCTGCAATAACCCGGTTGAAGGTCATCAGCGCCGCGCCGATCACCAGGCCCGGAACTATGCCGGCCAGAAACAGCCGGGCGACAGAGGTGTTCGATAGGAATGCATAAATTACCAGGCTTATGGATGGCGGTATGATCGGACCGATAACCGCTGAGCAGACTGTCAGCGCGGCAGCGAAATCGGCCGGATAGCCGCGCTCGCGCATGGCGCGGATCTCGACCATTCCGAGCCCGGCAATGTCGGCGACGGCGGCCCCAGAGACACCGGCGAAGATCATCGACGCCAGCACATTGACCTGGGCCAGGCCAGCGCGGAAGTGACCGACCAGGGTCATCGCGAAGGTGAAAATCTTGTCGGTCATGCCGACCGCGTTCATCAGATTGCCGGCCATGATGAAAAACGGCACGGCAATCAGCGACGGGTTTTCAACGCCTTCGACCACCATGAGCGGCAAGATGTATATTTCGTTGGAAAATCCGGCAACGATCAGAGAGCCCAACACCGCAATTCCAATCGCCATGGTAACCGGAACACGGAAAAGCATTAGGCCGATAAATGCGCCGAACAGGGCCCAGGCCATTGGATCAGGCCTCCTGCATAGCCATCTGGCCCAGGGCGTCTGGCATCAGGGCATAGGGCATCGGGGTCGCGCTTCCTCTATTCCAAATCAATGAGCATTCGTATCGTTCGTCCGATGGGATGGCATTGTTTCGCCACGCAGCCCGTAGATCAGATCGACAAAATAATTGAGGAAGATCAGCCCGCAGGTGACGAACAGCGGCACCGCCAAGGTGAATCGCTCAACCTGAATACCGAAGAAAAAGACCTGTTCGATAATGCCCGCCTGACGTTCGATAATTTCCGGCCCGTGCCAAACCATCACCGCCATCAGGAGGAGAATTAGCACATTGACGAATTGGCGGACGATCATCTGTCCGCGCCGGCTAAGCCGGTCGTAAATGAAATCGATGCTGATATCGCTGCGCATGCGATAGACGACAAAGAAACCGAAAAAAGTCATCCAGACGAACAGGACCGTGCTCCAGGGAAACACCCATTGCAGCCCACGGTCCCATATCGCCCGGCTGGCGATGTTGAGTATGTTGATCGTCAACAGAATCGCCAGGCAGCCGTTTGCGAGCGCCAGAAACAGGCGCCCGCAAATGCCCAGAAGGCGATCCGCAAGTTCGACGAGTCGCCCCACTACTGCGTTCCGCTCGGCTCTAGTTGGGGCGTGTTGCCTCAACCGCGTCGAGGAAGCCGGCCGGCAGTTCACCTTTCAACTCACGCTCACGATAAAACTCAGCCATCGATGCGTGGAAATCCGATAGATCGGGCTCCGAGTAAGTGACGCCCTTTGCCTTCATCCGGGTCAATTGGTCGGCAAGGGTCGCATCCGATAGCTCGACGGAATAAGCGCCACCGGCGTCATAGGCGCGAATTACGGCATCCTTCAGATCATCCGGCAGCTCGTTATAGGCTTTGGCGTTCATGATGAAACCGATGCCTTGCGGATATTCGTTGTGCCTAATGATATGCGGCGCAACTTCATAGAACTTCATCGATTCCACCAGGCCAACCGGCGAATTCACCGCTTCAACGATGCCCTGCTTGATAGAGCTGTAGACTTCCGTCCAGCCCAACGTGCGAACCTCCGCGCCCAGATGCGTCCAGACATCCGCGGCAAGCTGATTCGGGTGCATGCGCAGTTTGACATCCTGCATTTCACTCAGCGACGACCAGGGTTTCTTTGTCACCATCACTCTATAGGGCCCGCGCATGTAAGCAGCCGGATCGCCTAGGAGAGTGACTCCCGCCTTGGACTCGATTTCGCGAAGCCAACCCGTGAACAGGTCCGACCTCATGAAGTTTGCCCAGTGCTCGCGGCTCTCGAACATGAAAGGCGCGGATGAGTATTTGATGTCATCGACCCATTTGGCCAGATAGGACGAGCCTTCGGGATATAGATGGACGGTTCCGGCCTGGATCTGCTCCAGAACGGCTTCCGTCTTGCCCAATTGTTCGTTGGGGAAAACCTTGACTTCAATGCGGCCGTTGGAAAATTCCGCAACCTTGTCGGCAAACCGCTGAAATGCCTTGCCTTCGTTGCTCTCCGCGGGCTGTTTAGTAGCCATCCGCCAGACGATTTCAGCGGCTTGAGATACTGAAACCATGCCAATGGAGATTGCCAATCCAACGGCAACTACCCGGCAAAGTGTGATTAGGCGCCTCATGAGTATCCTCCCGGTATAAGATTTTTTCCGATTATTCTTACTACTGCACTATGCCGCAAACGACCGATATGGTAAACGTTTATAACGGTCGAAAATCTGTCACTGTAACTCACTTTTATCGGTGGTAGGTAGGCTGTCGCCTTTCCGAATAAAGACGATCGATAATCTTCGCCATCGAATACCGGCCGAAGTCTTTCAAACCGCTGTATCGCCGTATTTCCGGTTTTCGCTCAGCTATCGCGGCGTTGAAGATCTGCTTCTTGGAACGCTTTCGACCTAATGCGCGCCAGTCGTCAAGAAGATTGATAGCGCCATCAATTGAGGCGCGATTTATCGAATAGGTTTTTCATACTGCTCGGCAGCCGGCTCATGGCCAAGACCCGCATTCCCATGAACTTGTGGGGTAGTGTCAGAGAAATTTAGTTTGAGCCGGGGAGGATTGCTCCGCAACCTCCTGGATTGCGCAATCCGTGCCATTCCGACGACGCCTACATCGGCGCCCGACCGCGGACGTTGGATGGTGAGTAATAGCGACCACGCCGCTTGAACGAATTTCACCCCGCGGGCGCGATCCCGGATTGTGACCCGACCACCAATTTCGCGATGCAGCGGCAGACATGGTCCATGTCGGCATCGCTGAGATTGCACGGATCCAGCAGAAGGGAACCCGGGTCGCTGTCGTGCGCCCGGACATGGACGGCCGGAGTCCCGGCGGCAAGGTTGTGGCTCAGCGATCTGGCATCCATGCCGGTTTGCGCGGCGTCGAGTTGAAGGCGGACCCGGGTTATGGGGTTACCGGTGGGATCAGCTTCCAGGCTGACGGCGAGACCGGCAATGTCCCGCAGCATCCCGGCCGCGCGCTCGGCGCGGGCACGTTCCTGGCGCCACAGCGCCTCCTTGTCGAGGGCCTGCCAGCGTTGCAGCACCGCGATGGTCGAGGCGACCCCTTCCTTGCCGACCTTCATCGCCCGGCCGATGCCGTACTCCTGGAGGGGACAGGCGCGCACCAGTTTCTCGCGCCCGGCGATGAGGCCGGCGGTCAGCCCGCCGAGGACCTTATGGGCGCTGTAGATGGCGAGATCGGCGCCGCGGGCGAGGAAGCCATGGAGATCGTATTCCGCCGCCGCGTCGACGATTACCGGAACGCCCCGGTCGTGGCAGATCGTGCAGAACTCCTCGAGCCCGATCATGCCGACCTGGGAGGTCTGGTGGGAAACCACATAGAGCGCCGCCGCCGTCCGTTCGCCCAGCGCGCCTTCGAGCTGATACCCGGTCGCCCGGTTGACGGCGCCGATTTCGACCACCGTCGCGCCCGCCAGGCGGACCATCTGGTCAATTTCGCCACTGAAGTGGCAGTTGTGTCCCTTCTGCAGGACAATCTCGTTCTTGAGGCCGCCGGTTTCGGGCAGCCGTTCGAT
>JAPULJ010000236.1 GCA_027295145.1 Alphaproteobacteria bacterium
GTCCTCCAGATCGCTCGATTCGGTCATGCTCAGGAAAGCCACAACCCAACCGGCCACGGCCGCCACGGCGGCCAAATTCAGCATAATCTTCCGCATCATGGCTTCCCTTCAATGATCCGGGCTAGTGGCCTTCCGAGAACAGAAAATTCTGCCAGCTTTTCATGCGCAGCAAGATCCTGCGAATCATCGCGACGTGTTGAACGTGCTCGGTATAGACCGCGACTTCGGCGACCGAACCTGCGGGCAGGTTGAAGCTCGACATATCGTCGTCCAGATCGATTCCCACCGGAACACGACCGGGTGGGCCGAGTCTTTGCGATATCAATGTCCCGCTGGCTTGAACCGAGCCCCTGTCGATAACCGGCAGGACGGTCGCGATCTTGCCCGTAAACACACGTCCCGGAATTGCCGGAAATATGGCTTCGGCCTCCGCACCGATTTCCAATCTAAGAAACGAGTTCTGCAGGAACGAGGCAATCAGACGGGCTGATTCTGCATGAACGAACACCATGGTCGGTTTTAGCGGCAAGGGGACCGCCATCATGCCGGGCCGCAGGAGCAACTGCGTGACCATGCCATCGGTCGGCGCGCGCACCACGGTTTTCTCCAACTCCCAAAGTTTTCTGTCGAGCGCGGCAATTGTCCGGCGAACTTCAGGATTGGCGCCACCGCTTTCGGCGTCGAACGCCAAGCGCGCCTCGCGTTCCTGCGCCTCGGCACGGCGAAGACTTTCCTGCACCGAGCGAATTCGATCGCCGCCGGCCCCCAATTTTTCGCTGGCCTGCCGCTCGGCTGCCGCCGCCTGTCTCAGTTGCGCCTCAAGGCTATCGACACGCTGCTGAACCTCCTCGTACTTTTTGCGCGGGACGACTCCCTTATCGAGTAATGTCCGGTATCTTATTTCGTCCTTGAGCGCGAGATTGAGGGCCGACTTGACCTGGTCGACTGCGGCGCCTGCCTGCTCCACGATTTCTCGCGCTTGCGTATCGAGCTCCGATTTCGATGCGACCAGCTCAGCGCGGGCTTGCCCGGTTGCCGCCTCGGCCGCCTTGAGCCGCTCTTCGAGCTGGGCGGCACGGGTGGTGGCGTCCGCGAGCAACGCCTCGAGTCGGTCGACCTCGAATTGGTATGGCGCCGGGTCGATTCGAAACAGCACCTCGCCCTGCTTCAACGGGATGTTCGGCTGCACCGGAACCTCGATCACCCGGCCCTTGACATCGGGAACGATCGGCGTGGTGACGACGATCGTCTGGGCGACTTTCGTGTAAGGGTGATTGTAGTTCATGAGCAGCAAGACCGTGCCCAGCATGATCACCCCGCCGAGCACCGCCGTGGGAACCGTCCATTTGTTCAAGGGAATCTTGAAAATCTTGAAAATCGCGACGCAAATCGCGGCGTAGGTGAGGATCATCAATGTTTCCATGACGCTACGCCTCCTCCGGCTCGGGCTGGACCGGCGTATTATCCGGAACGATTATTTCCGGTGCGGATTCCGCCACCCTATTCTCCAGCGCCCCCATTCGCCGGTCCATGGTCTCCAGCGCCTCGATGACTCTTTGCATTTGGCCGCTAGATTCGGAAAACCCGTAGCCGCGGTCGGCGTGATAGATCGTCGCCCAGATCCACAGGAACGGCCAAATCGAATGCAGCGTGAACATGCTGATCCAACCGGCATAGTGAATCGCTTCCAGATGCGGGTGCCCGCGTTTCTTCGCGATCTCGTAAGGAATGTCGTGAATGGCGATGATGCCGTAGAAAAAGACGATTCCAACGAACATCATCATCCCCAGAGCCAGATACTCCAGTGACATCGATGTGCCTCCCCGCTTCTTTCCGGACGGTGATTTCAGGAGTCCGGGAATTCCATAAGCCCCCGCATATCGGTCGCAATCCCCCACGACTGCGCAACCTGGGATAACTACCTATACCGAGTCACTTCGATCAGGGCTTAAACTGTGACGAGCATTATGGTCAGCGGCACTTCGTCCATCTGGTTGAAGATCGACTCCGCGCCCGATGCACCGCCGCAATGAAATGTATCGTACATCACAACGTAACTTAGACTTTGAATGACCGGGGAAGGCGAAAATCGATGATTGGGAATAAGGCAATTGCACTGATCGTTCCGGCGATCATGCACTGTTCGATTCTAACGGCCGCTACTGCTGCGGAATCCGGCCAACAGCCGAATTTTGGCGACTACCAAACAAAGGGATTCCTGTCGGATTATTCCGGTTTGAAACTCCGGGATGGCACAGAAGATACATTTGTTTTTCAGGATCCAAAAACCGACATTTCCCAGTACGACAAGTTGATGGTCGAGCGAATCAAAGTCTGGTTCAAGGAAGACGCGGAATACAAAGGCATCGATCCGGCGGAAATCAAAGACCTCACGGACTATTTCCACAATGCCATCATCGAGGCGGTCGGAGACCGATATCCGGTCGTCAGAGAGCCGGGCCCCGGTGTCTTGCGCCTGAGAATCGCGATGACCGATCTCGTGCCAAATAAGCCGAGCGCCTCATTGATCACACTCGTGGTTCCATTCTTATGGTTGGCGGAAGCCGGGTCCGGCGTGGCCAAAGGCGATACCGGCAGTACGCCGTTTGTCGGCGAGGTGACCATTGAACTGGAGGCGTTGGACAGCCAAAGCAATCTGCAAATTGCAGCGTTCATTGAACGGAAAATCGGGCTCAAGTACCACTGGAATAAAGGCGTCGCGACTGCGGTTTCCGACTACACCAAAGCCTACTCAACCTGGGCCTACACGAAACAGGCGATGGATCATTGGGCTCAGGCGATCCGCGACCATCTCGACAAAGCGCATGGTATTGTGCCCGCCAAAAACTAACTTCGACCCACCAAGTCTTCCTGCACAATTCATCGACACCGACGGGATTCTAGCAATCCGATGGCA
>JAPULJ010000237.1 GCA_027295145.1 Alphaproteobacteria bacterium
TGCTCGTCCTGTCGCATGCAACGGCCAGGGGTCGTAAGGCCTGCGACGGGGCTAATAAACCTGGGAAACGGGCGGGCTTGATGCAGAGGGATGGGTCACAGGGGCCGAGGGACGCTATAAAAAGGCGTCGGCGACGAGAAATCAATGCGACATCCGCCCTGGGCCGGGCTCGGTTTGCACAAAATCCTTAACCGCACAAAACAATCTCAGCCACAGCGTCGCCGACGCTGTTCAGATCATCCATCGTGACGCTCTCTGCTTCGGGCCGCCCTCGGGTTCAAAGCCGACACCTCGACACACTGTCTCTCGACCTCGAGGGTTTCGGGCACTTCGGGCAGGTGTTCCTGTTAACAGCGTCACGCGCGCGCGCGTGCGCGAAACGTCTATAAAGGGAGCATGTGCCCGATGTGCCCGACGCAGGGGCTAAGTGTTTGTTTTTCTTAAAGACCACTTCCTTGATGGCTATGGGATTACCTAGAAATCTCTCTGTTTTTGCCTGGATTCTCGTCTCAGAAGTCATTGAAAAACCTCAATAAAAATTAGAGCAAATCCTCGCGCACTTCCTCCGGCCGATATTCCTGCGCCTTGGGGCGAAGGCCGCGGAATCCGCGGATGCTGGCAGCCCCCACGCGAACGCGCGCATAGCCGCGGGCCTCAAGGTTTTGGGTAAAGCGCTTTTGACTCCCCGCGTATTCGCCGGAGTTGTCGCACCAGGTTTTCCAGGTTCGGTAGAGGTCGCCAGCCGTAGCGGCGAAGTTCGCCCCTTGGTGACAGCATTCCTCGACCCAACGGACCAGCGTGTCCTCTGCTTCGAGATACTGCTCGGTCGCTGCCCGGACGGCCTCGGGAGGCCGCAGGCCCATCATGCCCCACTCGGCAGCGCCTTCGATCGCCCACGCGAGGATGCCCGGCCATTCCTCTTTCAACTTCTCGGCTAGACGGTCATCGCGCTCGTCCGGCGGTATTGTGATGCTGAAGGGGAGCAAGTGAAGCCGCCGCCGGATTGCCTCATCGACATTGCGAAGCCGGGGCTTGTGGTTGCCGGCGATCAGCAGCTTGAACTGAGGGATGAATTCGAAGAAGTCCTGCCGCATGAAGCGAGCCGAGATCGGGTCGCCGCCTGTCAAAGCCTTGATCTTGGATTCGGCCCAGCGCCGGCCTTCCTCGATTTCCGTTGCCGTCACGAGCCGGGCGCCGCGAAGAGCCGCAAGCTCTGTCGGATGCCGATCCGTGTGCGAGGCGATGAAGGTCTCCATGGGCGCGGTCTTGTGGTAATCGCCCAATGCGCCGGCCAAGGTGTTCAGGAACACAGACTTGCCGTTGGCGCCGGTTCCATAGGCGAAGAAAAGTGCGTGTTCGCGGGTGAGGCCCGTCAAGCCGTAGCCTGCGACTCGTTTTAAGAATTCCTGGAGCTCGTCATCGCCGCCCGTGATCTGCTTCAGGAACTCCAGCCACTTCGGGCAGTCCCCGCCAGGCGCGATCGCGGTCACTTTCGTACAGTAGTCTTCACGCCTGTGCGGCCGGATTTCGTCTGTGCGCAGATCGACGGTGCCGGACGGCGTATTCAAAAGCCAGGGATCGGCGTCCCACTGATCGATTATGGCCGCGTGGCGGCGGTCGGCTCGAGCAAGGTTCTCAACGGCGGCTCGGGTCTTGGCGCTCGCAATCTTCTGGCCGGTGCCCTTTTTTTTGCACCGAGCCGCTTCTTCTCGGCAGACGGCGCGCGCCAGCCCGAAGACGGCCACCGTGCTATCGAAGGCCCAGCGCTGGCCGTCCCAGATCAACCATTTCCCCCAGGGGGCCACGTAGCGGAGGTCGTCGCCATGGATCTCGGTGAACCTGAGCGCGATCGCGTCTTCGGAGAAGGCCGGCGCCGTCGTCTTCTTTTCGCCGCCGCCACCCTTTTTGAAGCGATCTTTGGCGTCGAGAATGGTGACGCGCTCGGTCATGCGGCGCTCTCCTTGCTCAGCACGTCGTTGAAATCGCCAAGGTCGGGCACGCAAATCTCGGCTTGGCGTCCCTGTTCGTTAAAAGTGTCGAGCGCCTTGTTTGCCGCGCCCATGCCGGCCTCGCCGCTGTCTGCGAAAATGATGACGCGCTCGACTTGCTCGGGTAGGGCGATCCGATCGAGTCGCGACCCGAGAGCACACCAAGTCGGTATCTCGAAGAGCTGCATGGCCGAAAGGCCAGTCTCGATGCCCTCGGCAATTCCGAGTACCGATTCCGCCAGTCCAAGGCGCACCGCCCCGGAGCCAAGCGGGCCGAGGGCCATCTTCGACGTCGAGACACCGGCTTTCCCGCGGCCGTCCAGGCGGAGATAGGTGCGATGAACCGCGACGATCTTCCGAGCGGGGCTCTGCACCCCCGCGATCATCGCCGGCAGGAATAGCCCCGAAGGCTTGTACTTGATTGCGGGGTTGTAGCGAAGTGACGGCGGGATTGGGATCGCGATGCCGCGATAGCGCAAATAGGTTTCAACTGGCGTGCCCGACGCTGGCTGTGACGCGCGCCAGATCGCCAAGGCGGCTTCAGTGCGCTTGGCGGTACCGTCGTCTTGTTTCTCCGCCTTCGGCACTTGTCGCGGCGTGGGCGCCGGTTGCTCGCTATCCTCGCTATCACCGATTCCGAGCCAATTTTTCGCCCAGGCGATGGCTCGGCCTTTGTCGCCGTCACAGATCAGGTACTCGACCAAATCGAGCGCATCGCCGCCGTGCCCGGACGCGAAGTGAGACCAGATGCCAACCTTAGCCCCGGTCAAATGCACCCGTAGGGAATCACCACGTCCGCCGTCTTTCCGGGCGGCTTCAATCCACTCTGCGCCGTCGCGGTGGCCGGCGGATAAGAGATGGCGGCACAGAGCCTCAACGCGCTCGCCGAGTAGCGCCGCGATGTCTGAGGCGGGAATGAAAGCGAGATGGCCGGAGTGGGGTTTGGTCATGACGTGCTCGCTCTAGCTCCTCTGCCATTCACGATATTCCGGACCGGCGCTGGCCAGAACTTGTCACCGCCGGCCGCTTCAAGGGCGTCCGGGTCGATCTCAGCGTACCGGTCGAGTTTCTGTTCGATGATAGTTTGGACGCCGCGTTCGGCACCAACTTCTGCCAATAATTCACCGACCGCACGAGGCCCAAGGCTGTGAAGGCGATGTACTTTGCGGCGGAATCGAAGGTCGGCGACGACCTCGGCTGCGATCTCGCCGATGGGGCGAAGCTCACCGCAATCGAGCGGGTATTCCGGGCGCCGCATCAGCCACCTCCCGGCCCGGCAAAGGCCAGAGGGGTGCCGAAGCGCCAGGGGCGCCAAGCTAGC
>JAPULJ010000238.1 GCA_027295145.1 Alphaproteobacteria bacterium
AAGGGCCCTTTCGATGTTGCTCCTCGTCGGCCTCGGCAATCCCGGGCCTGGCTACGCCGGCAATCGCCACAATTTCGGCTTCATGGCGGTGGACGAGATCGCCCGCCGGCACGGCTTTGGGCCCTGGCGGCGGCGGTTTCAGTCCGACATATCCGAGGGCCTCGTCGGCGGCGTGAAGATCCTTGCCCAGAAACCGCTCTCCTTTATGAACCGGTCGGGTTTGCCGGTGGCGGCGGCGATGCGCTTCTACAAACTGGAAAACAGCGAAGTCACCGTGATCCACGACGAACTCGACATCAGCCTCGGCAAAGTGCGCGTGAAGCTAGGCGGCGGTCACGGCGGCAATAACGGCCTGCGTGACGTCTCCCGCCATATCGGCCCCGACTATCGGCGGGTGCGGCTCGGCATCGGCCATCCCGGCGACAAGGATCTCGTCGAAGGCCACATTCTGAGCGATTTCGCCAAGGCCGAGCGGGCGCAGGTGGACACGATCGTCGATGCTGTTGCTGAGGCCTTCCTTGCGCTCGCCGAGGGCGATGAGAATGGGTTCATGAACAAGGTGGCGCTGCGGGTGAATCCCCCAAAACCAAAGAACCCGAAACCAAAGAACCCGAAACCGGAACACACCGCGGAAACTACCACCAACAGGAACGACGCCGAAAAGGACGGCAGCGATGGGGTTTAACTGCGGCATCGTTGGGCTGCCAAATGTCGGCAAATCCACGCTCTTCAACGCGCTGACCGCCACGCAAGCCGCAGAGGCCTCGAATTTTCCCTTCTGTACGATCGAGCCCAATGTTGGACGAGTTGCGGTCCACCACACCCGCCTCTACGAAATCCATCGCATCGCAAAGTCAAAAACTGTTGTACCGGCGCAGATCGGTTTCGTCGACATCGCCGGGCTGGTCAAGGGCGCCAGCAAGGGCGAGGGTCTGGGCAACCAGTTCCTTGGCCATATCCGCGAAGTCGACGCCATTGCACACGTCGTGCGCTGCTACGAGAGCGATGGGATTACTCATGTCGAAGCAAGCATTGATCCGATCCGCGACGCCGAGACGGTCGAGACCGAACTGCTCATAGCCGATCTCGAATCGATGGAGCGGCGGATCGAGCCGGTCGCCAAGAAAGCAGCGATCGGCGACAAGGATGCCAAGCAAGCGATGGCGGTGTTGGAGCCGGTCCTCGCCGCGTTACACGAAGGCCGCCCGGCACGCGCCGCCACTGTCCCTGAAGGGCGCGATCAGGATGTGAAGGCGCTCCAACTCCTCACAGTAAAACCGGTCATGTATATCGCCAATGTCGAGGAGAGTGCGGCGGCCACCGGCAACGAGCTGTCCGCGCGCCTTGCCGAGAAGGCCGCGGCCGAGGGTAGCGAATGCGTCGTCATCTCCGCTGGCATTGAAGCCGAGATCGCCACGCTGACCGATACCGACGAAGCGCTAGAGTTTCTAGAGTCCCTCGGCCTTGAGGAGCCTGGACTCGACCGCGTCAAGCAGGCCGGCTACGACCTCCTCGGCCTCATCACTTTTTTCACGTCCGGCCCGAACGAAAGCCGCGCCTGGACGGTTCCGCGCGGGATCACAGCGGCCCGAGCCGCCGGCAAGATCCACACCGATTTCGAGCGTGGTTTCATCCGCGCCGAGACAGTATCGTTCGACGATTTCATCGATTGTGGCGGCGAGCAGGGTTCCCGGGACGCTGGCAAGATGCGCTCAGAAGGCAAAGACTACGTAATCCAGGACGGCGACATTATTTTGTACAGGTTCAATGTCTAGTGATCTGGTACCGGTCACGCGAAGCGCCGGAAGATCAGCTGGCGGACTCGCAGTCGTGGCCGGCATCGGCCCAGTCTTTGAAGCCGCCGAGATTGTAGACGGCATCGAAGCCCATGTCCTTCAAGGTGAGACCGGCGAGAGCTGCGCGGCCGCCCGATCCACAATAGACGATCACACACCTTGCGTTATCGAGCGCGGCGTCGTGGGCTGGACTGTCGGGATCAGCGCGGAATTCGAGCATCCCGCGGGGTACGTGGACCGCGCCTTTGATCTTGCCAGACTGCTGGACCTCCAAGGCATCGCGCACGTCGAGAAATAGGACATTTTCGTCCTGCGCTTTTTGTATCGCCTCAGCGTGGGAGATTTTGGGCACAGCCTGGTTGGCCCGAGCCATCAACTCTTTGAGCGTCGCCGGCATCGACAACTCCTTATCTTTAAGGAAACGGGATACCGTTTTAGACCGCCAAGGAAGGCGAGGCAATTCGGACGCCGGAGGTAATACCAAATCTTACTGCTATTAGCCGATCGCGTCGTAATTTTCGAGCATCGCACGCAGTGTCTCGTTGTCGAGCTCGAGCTGCGAGAGGCGGTTAAAAACGAGGTCGCGGATCGAGATAAACCCCGCCAGCGCCTCGCCATCGAGCACCGCGATATGGCGGATGCCGTGTTTGCTCATCAGCTCGACAACATCGCTGACTGTATTGTGGGGACTGCACGAGATGACTTCGGCAGTCATTAGATCGCCGACCGTCTTCCCGGATAACCCATCGCCATGGGAATCGAAGCCGCGCGCGATGTCGCGTTCCGATATCACGCCGACGAGGCTGTTGTTGCCATTGGTGACCGGCACCGCGCCGATCTTCTTCTCGGCGACCAGCCGGGCGAATTCGCGGATGGATATGTCGGGTTGTACCGAGAAAA
>JAPULJ010000239.1 GCA_027295145.1 Alphaproteobacteria bacterium
TTCGATTTCCCAACGAAACCCGCGACGTAATGGTTCATGGGCTCATCATAAAGTTCCCGCGGCCCGCCGGTCTGCACAATGCGCCCTTCGAGCATGATGCATATGGTATCGCTCATGGAGAGGGCTTCTTCCTGATCGTGAGTCACCAGGAGAAACGTGATGCCGACGTCGCGTTGTAGGGTTTGCAGTTCGAGCTGCATTTCCTGGCGCAGCTTACGATCGAGCGCTGCCAAAGGCTCGTCGAGGAGCAACACCGTCGGCCGGTTGATGAGGGCCCGGGCCAGGGCGACGCGCTGTTGTTGACCACCGGACAGTTCCCAGACACGGCGCCGCTCGTATCCGTCGAGGCGCACCAATTCGAGAGTTTCGCCGACCCGTCTAGTGATTTCCCGTTTGTCCGGGCGCGGTTTCAGTTGCCGCAGGCCATATCCGACGTTGTCGGCTACGTTCAGGTGGGGAAAAAGGGAATAATTCTGAAATACCATGTTGACCGGGCGCTTGTACGGCGGCACGCCAACCACCGACCGGCCACCGATTATGACGTCGCCGGACGTCGGTTGCTCGAACCCGGCGATCAGGCGAAGCGATGTGGTCTTGCCGCAACCCGACGGCCCCAGAAAGCTGAAAAACGAGCCGCGCTGGATGGAAAGTGATATGTCATCGACCGCCATGACGTCGGCGAATCGCTTGGTGACATGCCGAAACTCGATATCAATCTCTTGTGGATTACCGGTTTGCGTCGGCAAGCCTTCCTCCCGTCAATGGTAGATACCCCTTAAGAGGATGTTGTTATTGGATTTTTCTAATTTAATGGACTACCATCCAACTTACGTATATGCATACCACTATGCCAATTTAAGGAATATACCATATAAGGCATATACTAAATTAGGTATGCGAAAATGCGCGAAGGCATCGCCGGGGAATTCTCACCGTGAATGCTCGGCCTAAACGGACCAAGAATGTCGAGGCGGGCAGCCCCGCGTGGTTAACAATGCTTGGGAGAAGCATCGATGCCATCGGCGACGAGGCCTTTCCGCAAATCCTCGTCGACGCCCTCAAATCGCTCACGGATTTCGACTACTCGGTCGTCTTCGCCTACTACCAAAGCGAAAGGCCTTTCTGCCTGTTCCATACCTTCTCGCCCGAGAAACGAATCGTTTTCGTCGATGACTACCTAAAAGGTCCGTATCTGCTCGACCCGTTTTTCAAAGCCTGCGGCCGCCATGTTGACACCGGCCTATATCGGCTCCGCGAAATCGCGCCCGATCGTTTTTATCAGAGCGAATACTACCGCTCCTATTACGTTCAGACAGGCCTTTCAGACGAGATTTGCTACACCTTCTATCTTCCGAAGGGCGTGGCGGTCGTTATCTCGCTTATGCGTTCGGGCGAGAGTTCGAGGTTCTCGGCGAGAGAAGTCAGGCTCTTGGAGTCTGTCGTACCGATCGTCGTCAGCCTAGCCCAACGCCACTGGAAAGACATCCCGGAAAAGTTCGACCTCGAGACCGCCGCGGGCGAACTGTATGAGGAACGCTCGTTGATCGAAAATACGGTCAGCACTCTCTTCAGCAAACGCATCACACCCCGCGAGACCCAGGTTGTCGCACAGGTTCTCGAGGGGCATTCCTCCGACTCGATCGCCAAGGACCTCGGGATATCCGTTGGCACGGTGCGCATTCACCGCCGCAATATTTACGCAAAACTGCAAATTTCCTCCCAACAGGAGCTTTTCTCGATTTTCTTCAAGAAAATCACGACGGGTCGGTGATCTCGGGGCAATTGCGGCAAAAACCGACCTGAGCTGAAGGCAAGAAACGCAAAAGGGAGACTGCAAGCGATTTCCGGCGACACCAAAGCGCGCATTTAAGCTGCCGCAGTGATCGACACTACACACGTTCTTAGTCCGTTTGGCTATAAGCAGACGTTCTGAGAGGGGTGCCAGAGAGTCCGCTTTACCCCCGAAAGCAGACATTCGTTCCGCCCCCTCACACCACCATCGCCTCACGCCGTGCAGTGATCGAGGTATTCCCGGATCGATGCCAGGCTGTCCGGATCGCCCGCGATCTCCTTGTCGGCGAAATCAATCGCCACGACCTCGTGATGCGTCAGCAGCTTAAGGGCGGGCATATCGTCCTCCGGCGCCAGGTGCTCCAACGCCTCGAACTCATCGAGGTACGCCGGATACCTGCCGGCCATATATGCCATCAGCTCCATCCAGCTGTAATGCCGGTGCCGTTCGACATCGGCCTCGCCCAGAGCTTTGAGCACCGACTCATCCCTCGGCACCAGGCCGTGTTTCTCCAAAAGCGGTCGAACCACGTCGGCGGCCCGTCGCTCGACCTCGGCCAGCAGGGCGAGCTTCTCGCGCGCGACCACCCCGCCGATATGATCCGCCAGCCCGTAGAAATAGGCTTCCCCCATGACCTCGTCCTCATAGTACTTGAGGAGCGTTTCCAGATAGACCGCGTTGTCCGTCACTGCAACACACTCCGCATGAGGTCCATGATGAAGCCGCGGATCGTACTAGAAAGCCACAACGCTAGCTATGCGGCACCTATCAAGGTGGCGAAAGGCGCGTTTCTTTCGCTGACCGGGCGGGAAGACGTCCGGGATGGTCAGCGCTGGCTCTGGGCTGCCGCAGATGACGGCAGGGAAGGTTGGTTGCCGCTCAGAAATCTGTCGGAGCGATGTCCGCTTTCAGGGACCGATGAAATTTTCCGCCGGCAATGTCCGCTTTTGGGGGTAAAGCGGACGTTCGCGAGCTGCCCGCTGTATGTCCGCTTATAGCCAGAAGCGGACATTCGGCACGCGACGTACAGAGGTCCAATTGCCGTGATACTCGCGGTGCGATAACATACCGTCTGATCCGAAAACCGCTCGCCGGGAGCCGACCCTCAAGGAATAGTCGGTGGGGGAGCTAAATTATGATCTCCGCCAAAACCCTGTCCTTGGCCGCCATCGTCATAACAGCGGCCTACGTCACGTCCGCCCACGCCGAGATATTGATTGGAGTCGCTGGTCCGATAACCGGACAGAACGTCTTCAGAGGTGAGCAAATCCAGCAGGGTGCCGAAATGGCGGTCGCCCATATAAATGCAAGAGGCGGCGTCCTCGGCGAGAATGTCAGGCTCATTGTTGGTGACGACGGTTGCTTCCCTGATCAGGCGGTGGCTGTCGCAAACAAGCTGGTCAGCGACGGCGTCGTCTTCGTGGCCGGACACACTTGCTCTCATTCCTCGATTCCTGCCTCGAAGATTTACGAGGAAGCAGGGATCATCATGATCTCCCCGGCCTCAACCAACCCTAGGCTGACCGACGAAGGCGGCGATAACGTGTTCCGGGTTTGCGGTCGCGATGATCAGCAAGGCATTGTCGCCGGCGACTACCTAGCCGATGCGTGGGCCGACAAGAAGATCGCAATCCTGCACGACAACTCGACCTATGGAAAAGGGCTCGCCGACGAGACCCGAAAGCAACTGAACAAGCGGGGCGTGAAGGAGGCCATGTACGAGGCGTACGTCCCTGGTGAAAGGGACTACTCGCCGCTGGTCTCCAGGATGCAGTCAGCGGGCATCGATGTTTTTTACCTTGGTGGATATGCCACCGAGGCTGCGCTCATACTCCGTCAAGCGCGCGCCCTAGACCATCAGGTCCAACTCGTTGGAGGCGACAGCCTGACCACCGAAGAATTCTGGATGATCACAGGCCCTGCCGGCGATGGCACCCTCGTGACCTTCGGACCCGATCCGCGCGCGAATGCCGAGGCGGCACCGGTCGTGAAGCAGTTCCGTGACCAGGGGTTCGA
>JAPULJ010000024.1 GCA_027295145.1 Alphaproteobacteria bacterium
GGGTCCGCTCCGGCCCGTCTGCGCTTGGCCGATCAATCCCCGTGGCGGTTCCCGTGAATCCCGTCTAACCCGCCAAAACAATCGGCCCCGGCTCGATCGAGCACGGGTCCCGAGCAACACAACAGGAGGCTACGAAATGGCAGTTACAGATCAGCAAGTTTGGTCGGCCTATGCCGACGCGCTACTCAACCAGGCTACCTCTGGCAGCTTCGACGCCAAGAAACAGACGTTTTCGGTTGCCGGGCAATCGCTCAACGTCGACTTGGGCAACGCCGATTCGGAAATTATCAACGCGAACGTCTTCAATCTCGGCAATACCATTCCGGCGGCAGGCGGGGCATATACCCCGGACAGCAGCCTGATCGGCTCGTACAACTCGTTCCTCAACTGGATCGAGTTGGATGCCGACCTCAATCCGAACCTGCAAAGCCAGTTGAACAACGCGGCCGCGGCGGTATCGGCAAATCAGACCAATTTCATCAAAGTTCAGACTGACGCGATTGGAGCCTGGACTACTTACAAGGCGATCAACCCCACCATCGCCTTCTCGGACTATGCGAGAGAGAACTATCCGGTCTATGGCGAGGCCAAAAATTCGCTAACCGGCGCGATTTCGAAATACGAACAGCTGGCCAATCAGGCGTACGGGCCGGACTATCAAACGATCGTCGCGGCGCGGGCGAAGACGTCCTTCACCGGTGGCGCTCAAGACGTCACATTGCAGAACATTTACAATATGAAGGCGAAGCTCGGCAGCTCGGCGCCAGCCGGCAGCGGGCCGGCGGTGCTGCCCGGGCAGAGCCCGCCGCCACCGACATCCTCACTGATCGACACCTACACACCGGGGTTCACCCTCCCGGCCTTTACCACTGCCTACCAGGAATGGCAGACCGCCAGCGGGGCCAACAAGCTGGAAGGCTGGTCGATCACCATCGACAGCAATAGCGTGGCGACCGACTGGAGCAAATTCGGCTGGAGCGCGGGGTTGCAAGCCTCGTTTCCGGTTGGCGCGTTCTTCTCCATCGACGTAAGCGCGCAGGCGTCGTACCAGTCGACGAAATTCAACCTAAAGACCAGTGCGTTCTCGTTCAAGGTCGAGTATACGGGCACCGGCTTGTTCACGGTGGGCAGCAATCTCTGGTTCGACCCGGGGATCATCAAAAACTTTGGCGGCAAGCTGCGTTCCGGCGCCCCGGATTTCTTCAATCACGCCTCCGGGTCGTTGGCTCGGGCGCCCGCTCAGGTGTTGATCGGCTTCGAGCCGAAGCTGACCCTGTCGCTCAGCAATTCGGACTACACCACGTTCCAATCCCAGTTCCAGGAGAGCGCGACGGTGGCCGTCAAGTTCGGTCCGTTCACCCTCGGCAGCGCGACGCAGTCGGTGTATTCCGACAAGAGCAGCATGCAATTCAACTCCGACAGCAGCACGATCACGGTCGGCCCGGTCAAGAGCACTTTGCCGATCGTGCTCGGCGTCATAAGCGCCGATCTCGGACCGGCCTAGGCCGATCGTTCGGCGCGACGATGTGGACATGCCGCGACCGGCACAGGCTTCGGCCCGATCATCGTCTACGGACCGGTGGAGCGGCGCGCGTAACGCGCGCCGCTCCGCGGGACGCGCATGACCGGCGACATCACTGACGTCACCGACACCATGTGGCATCAGTATGCCACGGCGCTCCTGTGGGAGGCGGTGGGCGACGACTTCGATGCCGCCACGCAGGCGTTTTCCGTCAGCAGTATCCTGCTGTTCGTCGACGTTGCGGCGGTCGACCCGGCGAGAGCCAACTACGCCGTCTTCAGGCTCGGCAACAATATTCCGCCGTGGTCGGGTTCGTATGTCGCAGCAAGCAATCTGTTCACGAGTTACTGGACCTTCCTGGCATACATCGATCTGGCGCAGCTGGCGCCCGCTCCCCTTCGCCAAGAGGTGGCGACCGCACAGGCTGTGGTTCGCCGACAACTGGCGCAGGTCATACAGGACGTCCAGCGCCGGCATCAGGGGTGGACGAAACCGACGCGCGGCGGTCCGCAATCCGAATCGGCCCAGCTTCTGGACTTGCGCTATCTTGGGTCGGATATCACCGGCTTGCGCAAGGCGGCGGCAAGTCGCGCGCGCCACCAACCGGCAGAAACAGAAGGTGACACCGACGCTATCGATGCTGTCATCGACGCACTCTCGCGCTGTCAGACCGCCGCGAGCCCGGTCGAGCCGAGCCGGCTCAACATGCCGGTGAAGCTCTCGGCGACCGCCATCGACGCCTACGTTCCCGCATACAGACTTCCGGGCCTCGCCGAGTCTTATCTGCAATGGCAGGCGAACGCCAAGCAAGGCATCATCGCCAAGACGATCGGCGTCCAGGCGGACGATGCCGACGCGAGTCCGGCGCTAGGAAAGCTGGCGGCGCACACACAGCCGTCGGTGCCGTTCGTCAGCCAGACGTCGCCGTTGGCCGCCGTCGCATCGAGCTCGGATTACCAAATGGTAGTGGATTTCGCCGGCTTCGGGGTGCTGTCGATCGAGCCCGGCGACTGGTTCGAGTTCGAGCTGATCGGCGCGTACAAGGGCAAGCTGTCACCCGACCCACCGCATTTCTTCGGCGAAGGCGGCAGCATGGCGCTGCTCCCGGAACAGGCCATTCTAGGTTTCCAGCCGAAATTGCGTATCAGCGCAGTGACGACCGACGCTTTCGCCACATTGAAGGACGCCACGATCAACTTGGCGCGTCAACCCGCAGCCTTTGGCCCGTTCGTCCTCGGCGAGGAGTCCGCGCCGGCGCCGTCGGTGAACGATGCCGCCCGGCACGTCACCTTCGCGCCGCCGCCAACGACCTTACCCACGCTGCTCGGGGTCATCAGCAAAAAGCTATAGCCGGCGCGGCGCAGCTTCACCCAGCTCTATTCCGGCCCGGTCCCGGCGCCAGTAACCCGCAATCCAGGCTCGGGAAAGGACATGCGATGAACACGACAATCATCGAAATTTTGGCTTGCGCCATGCTGGGCGCCTAGCCGATCGCCGGCGGCGCCTGGGCCGGGGACCTCGACAAGGGACTCGTCATCCGCGGCATCGGCAACACCGCGACCTACCGCGCCGACACCGTGGTGCCGGAGGGCAACCGGAGCACCGAGCGCGCCGAGAACCCGGTACTGGCCTGCGAAGCGGCGGTTTCAAACGCTACCGCCTCATCAAAGATATAGGAGAGATAGCCCCCACTCTGAGCCATAAGCGCGGCGGCATTAATGACCCCAATGCCAAGGCGTGCCAC
>JAPULJ010000240.1 GCA_027295145.1 Alphaproteobacteria bacterium
TTCTGATACCTGAGTCTGGCAGTAATTTTCCAGAAAACTGTCAAATCTGACAGTTCACAAGCACCGCAACCCCTCTTAGTCTTTTACGCGTTCCAGGCGTCTTGTTGGCGGTGCCTGGCAAATTCGCGAGGGTAAAGGCGCACGGCTTTCCGCGCCGACCCCGGCCGGCGTTTACGTGCGGATGGCCAATTAGATTATTGAAGTTTGGCTGACAAGGTCGCCCGTGAGGGCTGACGGGGAATAATTTAATAAATTCAAGGAGCCGAGGGTCATGCGTATCAGATCCGGAACAGGCGTTCTGTTTGTGTTGGGGCTTGGTTTCCTTTCGGCGTGCGATTCCGAGCCGGTGGCGAAAAAAGAGAACGTTCGACCGGTTCGGGCCATGCAAATAACCGATGCGAGCGCCTATCATCAGCGACGCTTCCCGGGCAAGGCCAAAGCGCATAAAGAGGTCAATCTGGCATTTCGTGTTTCAGGACCGCTGGTCGCCCGCCCCGTCAACGTTGGAACGGCGGTAAAAGCGGGAACCGTCGTCGCCCGGATTGATCCGCGTGATTACGAGGTGCGGCTGAGGATTGTGCAAGGCCAGCTGGCGAGCACCCGCTCGAAGCTGCGCTTTGCCGAGAGTGAATACAAGCGTGCCATCCGGATCCAGAAGGAGGATCCCGGCGCCATCAGCGGGTCGCTGATCGATCGCCGCAGAGACTCGCGTGATGCGCTCCGGGCAGACCTTCGGGCCGCCAAGGCATCCGTCGACTCTACCAAGGATGACCTCCGCTATACGTACCTCAAGGCACCATTCGACGGCACCATCGTCGCGACCTATGTCGAAAACTTCGAAAATGTTCGGGCCAAACAGGCGGTCGTCCGCCTATTGGACAAATCGCAGATCGAGATGGTAATCGACATCCCGGAAAATCTGATTTCCAATCTAAACAATGTCGAAAACGTACGGGCCAAATTCGACGCGTTTCCCGACCGGTGGATTCCGGCCAAAATCTTCGAGGTCGGCCGCGAAGCATCGCAGACGACACGCACCTTCCCGGTGACCCTACTGATGAATCAGCCCGCCGGTATCACGATCCTTCCAGGCATGGCGGGTGAAGCGACAGCTGACCCGAAGAGGAAAAGCGGCGTCAGTAAAATTGTCGTCGAAATACCTGAATCCTCTGTGATCTCCGATAAGAAGTCCGGCGACAGCTATGTCTGGGTCATCGACCGGAACACGGAGACGGTCGCGCGGCGCAAGATCACCATGGGTCGGCTCAGCAACCGCGGCATCCAGGTGACTAAGGGTCTGAACGTCGGCGAGTGGGTAGCGACCGCGGGCGCCAGCTACCTGAGGGACGGTCAGAAAGTGAAGGTGCTGGAAATTGCCAGCGACGTTGGGCAGCAGGTCAAGATGCCGCGGGGCAAGGTCATCTCGGCCGGCGAGGCGACGATCACGGGCGAAGGCGGCCGGCGCTAGACGCTAAAAGAGACAGGGGGGGCGGAGTATGGACGGTCTGGTCCGGTATTTCCTCGAAGCCAAGGCGGTAACCTACGCGGTTCTTGCCCTGCTGACGGTCGGCGGCATCTTGAGCTTTTTCCAGCTTGGTCAGCTCGAAGATCCGGTCTTTACCGTCAAGACGGGCGTGATCGTCACGCTCTATCCCGGCGCCGGCCCTAAGGAAGTCGAGCTCGAGGTCACCGACCGGATCGAAAAAGCGGTCCAGGAGATGCCCCAGCTCAAGAGTCTTTATTCGTTTTCTCGTGCCGGTCTGTCGATCATCAAGGTCGATATCAAGGCACAGTACTGGGCCGATCGGCTGCCGCAGGTGTGGGACGAGATGCGGAAGAAGATCCGCGATGTCACTCCCCAGTTCCCGCCGGGCGTCGGCACTCCGGACGTGTCGGACGATTTCAATTTCGTATATGGCTTCGTTCTCGCGGTGACCGGCGACGGGTTCACCTACAAGGAGCTCGAGGATTACGCCGATGCCATCAAGAAGGAGCTCAGCGTCCTTACCGGCATCGCGCGAGTGGAGCTTTGGGGTGTCCAGAGCCAGGCGATCTATGTCGACATCAACGAGAGGCAGCTCTCTGAACGGGGGCTGAACGCCGGTGCAGTAGCGGCGACGCTGCGGTCCCAGAACATGGTCGTCGATGCCGGGTATGTCGATGCGC
This sequence comes from Alphaproteobacteria bacterium, assembly GCA_027295145.1. Classification (GTDB taxonomy): domain Bacteria; phylum Pseudomonadota; class Alphaproteobacteria; order JAPULJ01; family JAPULJ01; genus JAPULJ01. The sequence continues at coordinate 2,167 of JAPULJ010000240.1, forward strand.
AGGGCAAGCGGTTCCGAGTAGCGCCATCGGGCAGCTTTACGCGACCCGAGGAGATCGGCGAGTTAGTGATTAGGTCGAGCGCGGGCGCCAACGCGCTGACACGTGTCACCGGGCAACGGTCGACCGAGCTAATACGCATCCGAGACATCGCAACCGTACGCCGGGGGTATCTTGAACCGCCTTTTACGATGATGCGATTCGACGGAAAGCCCGCCATCGGTATCCAGATTGCCGCGCTCGAGACCTCCAATATCGTCGAAGTCGGCAAGGCACTCGACAGAGAGATCGCAGCATTAAAGTCGGTCACGCCTGTAGGGATGGAGATGCATAAGGTCGCCTGGCAGTCGGATCTGGTGCAGGAATCAATTACCGCATTCCTGCTCAACCTAGCTGCGGCCGTCACCATCGTTTTTGTCGTTCTGGTGATCCCCAGCGGGCTGCGCATGGGGGCGATCATCGGCATAGACCTGGTCCTGACTATTCTCGGTACCTTTATCGTGATGGCCATCTTCGACATTCCGCTGCAGCGCATGTCCCTCGGCGCCCTGATTATTGCGATGGGCATGATGGTCGACAATTCGATCGTTGTCGCCGACGGTATCGCGGTAAAGATGCGCCAGGGCATGGATCGCAAGCAGGCGGCACTCGAGTCCGCGACGGGGCCGTCATGGCCGCTGTTGTCGGCAACACTGGTCGCCACACTCGCCTTCTATCCGATTTTTGCCTCTTCGGCGGATACCGGGGAATATTGCCGGGCCTTGTTCACCGTGGTGGGAACTGCACTGGTGCTGAGCTGGTTTATCGCGCTGACCCTTACGCCCACCCAGTGTGTGGACATGCTGCCCGAACCAAAGCCTGCGACGGAGGGCGCTGACCAAGTGGATGAATTCAGCGGTGGCATCTTTGCCCTGTTGCGGCGCGTGTTGGGAGTCGCGATCCAGTACCGGACGATCACCCTAACAGCGATGATTGTCTTGCTTGTGGTCTCGGCTGCGAGCTTCACTCAGGTGCGGCAGATGTTCTTCCCCTCCTCGTCGCGGCCGCAATTGATGATCGATTACTGGGCGCCCCAAGGCACTCGTATCCAGCAGGTGTCGGCGGATCTCAAAGTGCTTGAGGAAAAAATCATTGCCGATCCGCGGGCCACTAACGTTTCGACTTTCATCGGCAGCGGGCCGCCTCGGTTCTATCTGCCGGTCGATCCCGAATTTCCATATTCGAGCTATGCCGAGTTGGTAATCAACTTCGATGACTTCGAGAACATTGATTCCTTTATCGCCGATTTCCAGCCGTGGGCCCGGCTGAATATGCCGCAGGCCTTGGTCCGCTTCCGCAAATATGATGTGGGGGTGAGCGAGACCTGGAAGTTCGAGGCGCGGTTCAGCGGGCCGGCTGAAGCAGATCTCGATACGCTGCGGCGGATCGGCAATGAGGCTATGGCGATCGTGAAGAAGAGCCCGTTCGGGCGCGAATGGCGGACCGATATGCGCCAACGTGTTAAAAAATTGGTGCCGGTCTACAATCAGCAGCGCGGCCGATGGGCGGCGGTAACACGGGAGGACCTGGCGCAAACGACGAAGCGCGCCTATGACGGCGTGCCGGTCGGTCTCTATCGCGAAGGCGACGACTTGCTTCCCATACTCATCCGTCATACCGAAGAAGAACGCACCGCGGCATTGGACCGGTTTGACGAGTTGCAGATCCAGCCCGCCGGCTCGACCGTTACCGTGCCCCTCGGACAGGTCGTCGACGCGATCAAGCCCCAATTCGAAGACCCGATCATTGTCCGCTGGAACCGGCGGCGCGCGATTACCGTCCAGGGTATGCCGACCCTGGATGCGACCTATCCCGAGCTCCGGGCAGACGTCATCAACGAGATCAACGCGATGAAACTGCCAGCAGGCTACCAACTGTTCTGGGACGGCGAGGAAGCCAGTACAAACGATGCGGTAAATTCCCTACTTCCGGGCATGATCCCAGCGGTCGTTGTGATCTTTTTCCTGATCCTGACGGTGTTCAAGGCCTTCAGGCCGGTTCTCATCATCGCCTGTACCATCCCCTTCGCGCTTATAGGCGTGACCTGGTCGCTAATCGCTCTAGAAACGCCATTTGGCTTCCTTGCACTTTTGGGCGCGATGAGCCTCGCCGGTATGATGAATAAAAACATCGTGGTCCTGCTCGACTCGGTGAATGAAAACCTCGAGGCCGGCCTGTCGCCCTACGACGCCATTGTTGAATCGGCGGTTAAGCGCATGCGGCCCGTAATGCTGGCCGCGGGCACCACGATACTTGGAATCATACCATTGGTGCCCGACGTGTTTTGGACCGCGATGGCGGTAACCATCATGGGCGGGCTGCTGTTCGGATCGGTCCTGACGCTGGTCATCGTACCGGTGCTCTACTGCATCTTCTACAAGGTCAAATCACCCCAGCCGGCGCAGGCGGCCGGCTAGGGAAAGACCGACCGCGGCTTTAGGAGGGGCTCATGACGATGATTGACGCGATGACGCAACAATTCGGCAAAGTGCTCGTCAGCGGTTGCTCCATATTGCTGTTACTGGCTAGCGGTTGCACCAAACTCGGTCCCGACTACAAGCGGCCCGATGTCAAGATCGCCGATAGCTGGGTAGAGAAGGACCCGAAGGTTAAACAAGCGCGAAAACCTGCCGACTACAGCGCATGGTGGAAAGCCTTCAAGGATCCGACCCTGAACAAGCTAATCGAAACCGCCCGCAACCAGAATCTTTCGCTCCAGGTAGCCGGCATTCGGGTGCTGGAGGCGCGCGCCTTGCGCGGCGTTGCTGTCGGTGAGCAGTACCCCCAGGCACAGTCGATTGGTGGATCGGTAAATCGCAATATCATAAGCAAGAACGCCGCCAATTCGGGCGTGCCATTCGACACCAGATTTACAAACGCGGATATAGGATTCGACGCTGCATGGGAGCTGGATTTCTGGGGGCGATTCCGTCGTGGCGTGGAGGCTGCCGACGCGGAGCTTTATGCGTCGGTTGCCGGATATGACGACGTTCTGGTTGCCTTGACTGCTGAAGTGGCGGCGGCCTATATCGAAATTCGCACGGCTCAGCAACGAATCAGAATAACCCGCGAGAATGTCGTTATTCAAACCCGCGCGTTGCAGATTGCAAGCGTGCGATTTCGTGCCGGCGCGGTTACCGAATTGGATATGCAGCAAGCCCTTTCCCTACTGCGCAATACTGAAGCCCGCATTCCGGATTTGCAGATACGCGAGCGACAGGCGCAGAACCGGCTGAACGTTCTTTTGGGCATGGCGCCTAATGACCTGACCCAGATGCTGGGCACCGGTCGTCCGATACCGAACGCCGGCAGTGAGATCGGTCTCGACATGCCCGCAGAGCTTCTTCGCCGCCGCCCTGACATCAGGCGCGCTGAAATCCGCGCGGCCGCGCAAAGTGCGAGAATTGGCATCGCCCAGTCCGACCTCTATCCGCAACTATCTCTAACCGGATCAATTGGCCTGCAGGCGGCATCGACCAGCTTCAGTGCAAATGGGAGCAGTGATCTTGGAGATTTGTTTGACGGCGACAGTGTATTCGGTTCATTCGGACCCGCCTTTCGATGGAACATTCTAAATTACGGGCGGATCAAGAATCGTGTCCGGGCACAGGACGCGCGTCTTCAGAGTCTGCTTGTCACATATCAGAATTTAGTCTTGCGTGCGGCTCGGGAGGTCGAAGACGGTTTGGTCTCTTTTGTCCGCACACAGGAGCGTGCGAAGTTTCTTGCCGACAGTGTCGCGGCCTCAAAGCGCTCGGTCCAGCTTTCCCTTATTCAATACCGAAGAGGGACCACGGATTTCATCAGGGTGCTGGATACTCAGAGGGTCCTGGTAGATCAGCAGGATGCTCTGACGGCCGTCGAAGGCTCGGTAGCGCTCAGCCTGGTGGCAACCTACAAGGCGCTTGGCGGTGGCTGGCAAATTCGTAAGGGCAAGGATTTTGTTCCGAGCAGGGTCAAGAAAACCATGGCGGCTCGGACCGACTGGGGCGACATGCTCTCGCGCGAAAAGGCGGATAAACCGAGACCGTGGTGGAAATTTTGGGATTCAACAGGACAGCCCGATACCCCCGACCCTCCGAAATGAAAATATCGTTTTGTCACGTTAATCGGCTCGCGGGCGCTCCCGTCTCGGGCATGTTCGCGATCCGCGCCCCGAGATTTACGATTATGCCGATAGCGAAGATATAGCCAACACCAACTATCTGCGCCTTAGTGTCATAAGCTCGGACGATATCTTGGCCTTCTCTTAAAGACGCCAACATGAAGGTCAGCGCATCTTTCTCCGTTTCGTTCATTAAGCAGCCCATCAAAAAATATCGTATTGGCAATTTGAGCGAGCAAACATGCTCACGGTTCAGGGCTTTAATAGCATGCCCGGTGTCTTGGATCAGGCTACTTAGATTTGGAAGGGTGAAATCGAGGTGACGCTAACGTCCGCTTTGGGTCATAAGCGGACATAACGTTACCGGCATCTGGGGGCTTAGTTCGGCGTTAACCTTACGTCTGCTTTTAGCCAAAAGCGGACATTACTGGCCTCGCCACACATGAGCGACGGCAACCTTCAGATTTTGTGCAGCCATATCGAACGTACAAATGTCAGTAACGAGGTTACAGCTTGTACTTATAAAGGCTCACCAGGCGGGCTACCAGAACCGCTATATAGAGCGTGCCTGTCACCGCTTCCATCGTTGCCCATACGCGTGCGAAGCTGCCGGTTGGCAGGATATCGCCATACCCCAGCGTCGTCATCGTGGTGAGACTGAAATAGAGATACCGGCTCCAGGGGATTGGGGTCTCCTCGGCTGCAAAGGACCCGGGCACCAGATATTCGATCACTGCGAATGAAACGGCCCAGGTAATTGCGATCAAAAGATAGAGGCCGAGTGCTCCGCTCAAAGTATCCAGGTCGACCTTCGGAGCCGTACTAACTTTATAAAGAATAATAGAGCCAACAAAAAAATTGAGCGCAACAAGGATTATGCCTGTCAATCCCAGCGGCACGTGCCAACTAACCAAACCACTCAGCCACGACAGCAGCAACCAGGGAAGGGCAAGGCTGATAGCAACGATTTTATGTAAGAGGCGGTCGCTCGCCGCGTTAACCGCAAACACGATCATGGCGGTGAAAAGGGTCCGATAAATCCAGTCCCCGATACGATCTTCGCCCACCAGCGGCGACAGCAGAATTAGGGCGAGCATCGAGACAAAAAAATAGGAAAATGGATGGCCCTTGTAATGTTCCAACAAAGTCATGGGATATGGCACCCGCCCCGCGTTGTTTGAATCGTAATGAACTTGGCGCCGGTCATTATCGGCTTCCTGGGTGATCGCCGCAATGCATGGGGTGGGAGAAGCGTTAAGCAAATGTCCGCTTTTAGCCAAAAGCGGACATAAGCTTCCTGTCATTTTTACTCGATCAAACTGTCACTTCTGACAGGTCTAGCCGGTCTTACAAAAGGCTAAAATCGGCTTGGGTGTCCTTGGGATCCCTGCGGCTTCGCGTCATCCGGGCCCAAACAAAAAACGAAGAAGAGAACCATGACCGTAGGCGTTTTTCTGGCTTCGATCGGCATCTTTTTGATTGCCGTTGGGCTAACGGGGCGGACCGCAATCTGGCTTATGCAGCGTTTTCTGCCTTGAAGGGTTGCGGTGTTCGAAGGAGACACACCTCGCCCCGCGGTTAACGTCTTCTTCTGGCCAAAAGTGGGGCTCGTAGGTCTATCCACAAGGTCGAGTTCCAGCTGGCGAACGAATTTCCAAAGGCCTTTGTACACACCAAAATTTTGACGCCTCCGGGATCCAAGCACTCATTATCTAATCGGAGGCTTATTCAAACAGAGAGGGAATAATGCGGACTTTGGTTCTTGGACTAGCGCTTGTGTGCTTTCAGATATCGGCGAGTACTGCCAGCGAACTGACTGGTACGTTGAAGCGCATCAATGATAGGAGCCTAATTACACTAGGGTTTCGCGAAGCTGCGCCTCCCATGTCATTTCTGGATCGATCAGGAAAAGCGGTCGGCTACTCTATCGATCTTTGCGACCGCATTGTTGCCGCCGTCAAACAGAAGCTGGGCCGAACTAATATCATGGTGAACTATGTACCGGTCACGGCCAAGAATCGCTTTACGGCCATCGAAACCGGAAGAATAGATATCCTGTGTGGGACGACATCCAAGACCCTCAGCCGATCAGAGCGAGTTGGTTTCACCCAGCTGACATTTGTGACCGGCGCCTCTTTGCTGAGCCTGAGCGACGCTAAGGTATCAAGGATCGCCGGCCTCAAAGGCAAACGAGTTGCCGCCGTGGCTAACACGACCATCATCAAAACCCTCAAAGGGGTGCTCAAGAAT
>JAPULJ010000241.1 GCA_027295145.1 Alphaproteobacteria bacterium
GGACTCGAGCCCGAGGATTACGGCTACGCGAGCCTCGCCGCTGGTGCCAAGACCTTCTCGTCCAGCAATCGCGCCGCGTTGGAAGTCGCCATGAGCCGCGCCTTCGCCCGCTACGCGGCCGACGTCAACGCCGGCCGTATCCACCCCACACGGCGGGTGCCGGGACTCTATATGCGCCCGGTGCGCCCCGACCCCGAGCGCCTGCTGGTGGCCGCAGCGACGACCAAGAACTTTGCCAACTATGTTGACTCGCTCTCCCCGCGCACGCCGCAATATGCTCGCCTGCTCAAAGCCATAGCTTACTATCGCGCGATCGCTGCGCGCGGCGGCTGGCAGCCGGTCGCGCCCGGCCCGACGCTGAAGCCCGGCATGAGCGATCCGCGTGTCGCCCAGATCAAGGCGCGCTTGCGCATCGTCGGTGATCTCAAGGCCAAGGGGGCAACGCCCAATTTCTATACCCCGGCGCTGGTCGTCGCGGTCAAGCGCTTCCAGTACCGCCACGGGCTCGAACAGGACGGCAATGTCGGTAAGACCACACTAAAGGCGATGAATGTGCCGGCGGCCAAGCGCATCGATCAGATGTCCCTAAACCTCGAACGCCGCCGCTGGATGCCCGACGATCTCGGCGACAAGTACGTCTTCGTCAACATCGCCGACCAATATCTGAAGCTCGTCACGCGGGCCCACTCGGCCAAGCCAAAAACTATTCATACGGCACGCGTGGTAGTCGGTCGGCGCTACTTCCAGACGCCGATCTTCTCAGGCATCATGAGTTTTGCACTATTCAACCCGCACTGGAACGTGCCCCAGAGTATCGCCCGCAAGGAGATGTTGCCCAAGATCAAGAAAAACCCAGGCTATCTTGCCGCCAACCACTACATGCTGTTGACCCGCCCGGTCGACAATCAAAGCGCCATCAGTGCCTCGTCGGTCGACTGGAACGCCCTCAACCGGTCCAACTTCCCCTACTACATCCGCCAGAAGCCGGGACCGTGGAACGCGCTTGGCGAAGTCATCTTCATGTTCCCCAACCCACACAATATCTTCATCCACGACACCACCGCCCGGAGCCTCTTCGGGCGCAACCAGCGCAGCTTCAGCCACGGCTGCATCCGCCTGCAAAACCCTCACACTTTTGGCCTTTTGGTGCTCAAGGCCAATGGCAATTGGACGCGCAAGCGGATCGACGCTCTGGTCGAGACCCGTAAAGAGGTACGGATCAATCTCAAGATGCGGTTGCCAGTTCACATCACTTACCTGACAGCCTGGTCGAACAAGGACGGCACCCATCATTTTCGGCGTGACATCTATAGTCGTGACAAACGCCTGAGGATCGTCCTCGTCCGCGCCCTCGCCACCGCCAAGGCGCGCATGAGCAAGGGCCCCGGCCGCAGCGGCTGACATAACCGCTCGGTCATAAGAATGACCTGTTTCCTATTCTCAGGAGAAGACGGGTTTCAGCTTCTCCTGAGAATGGTATTTGGGAAAGTCCGTCCTCAATCGAGCCGCCATGCGTCGGTAAGCGGATCGCACAGGGTCTGGCCGAGAGAACCCTGCAGCGCCGAAAGATTAACAAAAAGGTTGCACCCAGAATCTAGGGCCACTATCTTCCGGGTCGCTAAAACGCCGGATAACCTTTTGGTTTGATTAACCATTCGGAAAGGGCCCCGGGTGTTGGATGGATTTTCGGGTCAAATGGGCTTGGCGTTCAAACGAAGCCCAATCCCTCGAAGGTCAGGAGAGAACATGGACGAGACCGCGCTCGATGCTGTGGACGGGCCTATAGACTGGTCGCGCCGCCGGATGTTGGCCGGTGTTGGCGCGGGCGCCATGGTACTGGGTCTGGCGCCAGTGGGGAGTGCTTTGGCCCGGACAGCGGGCTCCGACATTCGCGGCTTGTCGTTGGTGAACCTGAACACTTCGGAATCGGTCAGCATCGACTACTACGCCAACGGCGCATATATTCCACAGGCCCTGCGTGAGCTAGACCGCTTCATGCGCGACCCTATCGATGGCACGCGCTATCGTATGAACCCTGCCCTCTACGACTTGCTCAACAGCATCTATGCGCTGATGGATACGCCGCTTCCGTTCCATCTTATCTCCGGCTACCGCTCGCCGGGGACCAACGCGATGCTGCGCCGGCGCGGCCGGGGCGTCGCCAAGCGCAGCCTGCATATGAGCGGCCTCGCCGCTGATATCCGCTTGCCCGGCCGGGACCTTAAGTACCTGTGGCGGGCGGCCAAGGCGCTTAAAATCGGCGGCGTTGGGCTCTATACGCGCTCGAACTTCATCCACGTGGATACCGGACGATTGCGTAGCTGGGGCGCCTGACACGGACGCAAATTCCCTCGTGGCCATGCCACACCACTTAAACCGTCACCAGTTTGATCGGGGACTTGACCGGCGCTGTCTTCAACGTCGATCTTTACAAATCCGCTTAAGTTCGGTTCAGATAGGGGTTATAGGGACGCGAAGGCGACGCTCACGACGGGAAGTACGACGCGCCGATGTTCAAGGGTTTGTTCAAAAAGAGTGATACGGCAGAGCGCTATCAGAGTGCTGGCGCCGATCTCGGCGTTTTCACATTGTCGCTACAGGGGGTCGAAGACCCGTTCGACGTGGACCCCCTTTGGGATCGAAAATATGGCGGTCAGCCGGGGATCGCAGAGCAGATGTCGGGCGACAACGAGTTTCGCCTGCAAGCCGCACTCGACGGTTGCCGCGACATCAAGTTCGCCCGCGACGATGCCGGACGCTTTCGCGAGCAGTCGCCGGTCTTTACCGATGTTGTGGTTTGGATTGCGGCCAAGCGCTGGAACACCGATGCCATGCATGGCGGCCGCCGCATCGAGGCGCTGGCCACCAACCTTGCTTCCCTGCATGTAAGAAAATTCGGCCGATCCGTGCCGGCCGACCGCAAGCCGATCTATACCATCATGCCGGACGAATCGCTGGCCGATGACGCGGTCATGTTCCAATTCGGCTTTGGCGTCTTCGTGCCGACTAGCTGGGATGTCCTTGAAGGTTCGGTCAAGCTCCAATTCGGCGACAAGGGCGAGCCGACGGAACTCCCTGCCTGGTCATTCTGGCGAAACGGCGCCCAACTTCGCCGTCCCGCAGGCTATTATCGCGGTCAGAACTCGCTGTTGATTTCGGCCGACAATTCGACACCGGTGCGCTCGCCCGTTTGGCTCAAGCACGGCAAGGGGTACATTTCCGTCAATCTCAACACCGCCGATTCCGAACGCGTGTTCACCGATGCCGAACATATCGCCGTCGTCAAGGCCAGCGAGCCATCCAAGACCGGCGGCACTTATCGTTGTGTGCTCAAGCCGACGGGCTCGGGCGGAGTGAACCTGACGCTGGTCCTGAAACCGCATGCCGAGCCAAAGGTCAACGCTTGGCCGGACGAGGAGGTGCCGAAGACGCAGATTGCGCGCAAGCCGCCGAAACCGGAACACAAGGAGCCACCGAAGAAGGCTCCGGCCAAAATCAAACGCCGGGCCGGCTCCAACAAGGCGACCGAGATCGTCTCCGCGGACGAGGCGACCGGGTTCCTAGCCGGGCCCAGCCCCGAAGGCCAGCAGGTGGTTGAACAGCAAAGCGAGCAGACCCCGATCTCTTCCCGCTACACGCTCAAGCTGGCCGGGTGCGCGCTGCTGCGGATCGACGGCGAGCGATATGTCGACGGGCTGGACGACTGGACCATCTGGTTCGACGAGAATGGCCAGCCGATCGACTACGATCAGGCCGGCTCCTACAACACCGGCGAGGGGCTTGCGCTAGCGGCGACGGCGAGCGAGAGCATGCTCTTCTATCGGTTGCCCGGACAGACCGAGTTCAAGACCGTTCAAGCGATGCCATGTGTTCTGTCGACCGCCAGCGGCGGATATCTCGAACTTCAGCCGCCGGCGATCCCCTCGGTTTATCACGGCATTGTTCAGCTAAGCAGCGAGATATCCTTTCCGCTTAGCCCCAAGCCATTGGTTCTCGGCCGCAGTAACATCACGCCCGAGGCCGACCAGCCCGACCTGCCGCTGGAACTTCTCAACCATCCCGACGGCCTGCACTGGTCGCCCGGCGCCGGATACGAAGGCGCCAAGCTGAACTCGCTCAACCTCTCGCGCCGGCACGTCAGCGTGCAGCTAGACAAAAACGAGCTCAAGGTCGCCATGGTCGACGGCAAGATGCCGATATACGTCCTCGACGAAAAGGGTAAATCACTTCGCACGCTCGAGCCCGGCGCCGCCAGGCCCGTCACACTCAAAGCGGGTCAACAATTTTTGATCGGCAACTATCTCGTGAGATTCCATGAGGAAACACCACGCACTATGCTGTCACGCGATGCGAGCCTGCTCCGCAGTCGCCCATCCGAACACTTACGGGCTTAGGAGCCTGGTGGCGGAACCGGCGGTGCAATGGGATTTTGAGCATGCTTGGAACGATCCTGGCGCGCTTAGAAATTACTTGCAAATCGACGGAGGCTGAGCCAACTTGGATGCAGTGGTTGCACCTAACGCTGGCGTATTCTCGTAGCTGCCTTCAGTCTTGCCGAGTTGCTCCCAGGTAGTGTTGACCCTTGAAAGACCGTGACCCCGCACAGTGCGGGACGCAAATGAAGAATGAAAAGGAGTGGCTGTAATATGGCCGAAGGAACTGTGAAGTGGTTTAACCCAGTCAAGGGTTATGGGTTTATCGAGCCGACGGAAGGCTCGCAGGACGTGTTCGTACATATCTCCGCCGTCGAGCGCGCTGGACTGGATGGGCTCCGCGAGGGGCAGAAGATTCAGTTTGAAGTCGTGCCCGGCCGGGATGGCAAGACCTCGGCGGACAATCTCGTCGCTCTCGACTAACAACCGGGCCGGCCGTTGGGCCGGCCGCGGAATAGATACCCCGTGCCTCGGCCCACTGGGGCGGGGCACGGGGTTTTCGGCGCGGCTCGCGTCGGCGTGGTAGCCTTGCTCGCGCGGACTATTGCTGTATTGGCGCTTCCCCGTTCGATGCCGATTGTCGGTTTCTTGATCGAGCTCGCGCTGATCGCCTCTCACGTATCGCATCGACGGATTGGATAGAAATGGCGCGCAGGCCCAACTACAAGTTCGAACGTATGGAGCGGGACCGGGCAAAGGCGGCTAAAAAAGCGGCACGCGCCCAACTCAAGGCAGAGAAGGCCGAAAAGCGAAAGGCCGAAGCGTCAGGCGAAAGCCTGCCCGGTGAGTTGCCGGCCGAAGAAGCATCGACCGAAGAAGCATCGGTCGAAGAGCGCCCGCCCGAAAACCAATAATTCCCTCCTTATTGTATCAACTGGTCAAAAGAGTGACCGGTTGTTTGTTCCCGGGAGACGCCAGGCTGTCGCTCCTGAGATTGTCTGAGGGCGCGCTTGTCCGAACGACACCAAATCAGCTCAAGCGCGGCATCCGGTACTAATTCGCCGCTTGTACCGCACTCTGACCGTGCGCGGGTAGACGCGGCGCGGCTTTGGTTCCCGAGCCGCGCTGGGGCATCTTTCCGATAGTGAAACCCTGCTCGTAGCCGGCGCGGACGATGATCCCGAACTTCCAGAACATGCCGCCGATAATGGCCATGAGCCCGGCGACGGAAAGATAGACGCTTGCGCCGGTTGCGGCTGCCAGCGCGACCGCGAAGAGCGCCAGCGGCAAAGCGTGGCCGGCGGCTTGAAGCGGTAAGTTGAGCCCGTCGATCGCCCGGCGAGCCAGCGGCGGCAACCCGCGCGCCTTGGCTGTGCTGCGATAGGCCATCCACAAAAGGGCGTTCAGCACGACCAGCCCAATGCCGGCGGCGGCCAGGGCCGTGGCGATACCGGCTTCCGCCTCGCCGAGCCTGGCCTTGACGAAGACGGCGATAAGCGACGCCAGACCGAGCCCTTCGAGGAGACCGGAGGCGAGGATCATCACTGGGATCAACGGCGCCCGCCAAGCCGGGATGCCCTTGGCCATGTGCAGAATCTTGGCTTGGCTAATGAGGAAGCCCAGTGCTGAAATTCCGGCCAGGGCGAAGGCCGCCGGGTGCTGCCACACGAAACCCGCCAGTACCGAGGGATAGAAGATCGCGGCGGTGTAAAGCTCGCGCGTCATCCATGAAGTCTGCGGGCGCATGATCGCCCGCCAGGCGCGGAACTTGCGCCCGATCTTGAGCCACACAAAGAACAGCCCGACAGCCATCAACGCCGCTGCGCCAACGTTCAAAAAGGCAAGCATCTGAGCGGGCAGTCCGGCGAAAAGGTAAGCGAGCCAGCCGGTCACCGCAAACCCGCTGGCAAGGCCGCCGAAGCACCAGTTCATGGCCGCCCGCCAGTCCCAGTATTTCTGCAGTTTGCCG
>JAPULJ010000242.1 GCA_027295145.1 Alphaproteobacteria bacterium
GACGGCCTGGTCCACATCTCCGAGTTGGCCCCGCAGCGGGTGCGCACGGTCGACGACGTGGTCAAGGAGGGCGACGAGGTCCGGGTCAAGGTCATCGGCGTGGACGACCGCGGCAAGGTCAAGTTGTCCATGAAGCGGGTCGATCAGGCGACCGGCGCGGACCTCGAGGGCAAGGCCGCAGCCGAAGTCGGCTAGTGCCCGATTCAGCCTAGGCTTGGCGGAAGTGCCCATGATCGACTGGCGTGCGAGCGGCCGCGTGGAACGCGGCCGCTCCGCCGCCGGCTCGGAAAGCCCGGAGGCGAACCGGTCGCCATTTGCCCTGCCCCGGGTCATGGGCCACCGCGGGGCGGCCGCGACAGCACCCGAAAACACCCTGGTCAGCCTGCGCATGGCCGCCGCCATGGGCATGACCTGGGTCGAGTTCGACGTCATGCTGAGCGGTGACGGCGTGCCGGTGCTGTTCCACGACGACAACCTGAAACGCATCACCGGGCGCAAGGCCGCCATGGCCAGGACGCCGATCGCCGAACTCGCCCAGCTCGAGGCCGGGGCCTGGTTCGCACCCGGTTTCATCGGCGAGCCGATACCCTCGCTCGAACAGGCATTGGCGCTGGCGGTCGAGCTCGGCATGACACCCAATATCGAGATCAAGCCGACCCCGCGCCGGGACGTGGCGACCGCGGCGGCGGTGGCGGAGACGATTGGGCGCTGCTGGCCCGAGGACCGGCCCGGCCCGATGATCAGCAGTTTCAACCGCAAGGCGCTCGAAATCGTCCGCGACCGCGTGCCCGCGCTGCCGCGTGCTCTCATCGCCTGGCGCCTGCCCCGGGACTGGGAGGCCGCCGCCGGGGCCCTGGAGTGCGTCAGCCTGCATCTGCGCGGCCTGCGGCTCCGGGCCAAGACCGCGGCAAAGATCAAACGCGCCGGCTACCAGCTCGCCGCGTTCACGGTCAACGATCCGAAAAAGGCCCAGCGCCTGATCCGCTTCGGCGTCGACTGCATCATCACCGACCGACCCGACGTCATCGCCGAAGCGCTGGGGTAGAAACCACAGAAAAATGCGGTTGAGTTCAATTACCCTGCTGAAACGAATTCTCTTTGAAACTCAAAATTTATCGAGTGTCACCCCTCCTTCCCCAGGGTTTCCAGACGGTCTAACCAAATTCCGAAATGCTGACAGTTCGCCCGAAGTTTGTTTATGCCAATCTGCTTTGCGACGGACGGTCCGGCTGACGCTTTTCTGCCAACATATTCGGGAATCCGTTTGATAATCTGTTTCGAGGGCGCTGTGGCTGGGTCATCATCTATGTGCTCTGGCGACTGGAACATCTGCGAAATCTCGACCAGTTCTGCAATCTGAGCCTCATGCTCGAGAAACTCCTGATCCAGCTGTTGTGGATCAGTAAATATGAGCGCCTCGAACTCGTGGAGTTGAACGTATGGAACAAACCGACGATATTCTTGGTCATCAGCCATTGCGGCCTCAATCGCGTTGACGCGCTCGAAAGGGTCGATCTGACCTACTCTCGGTCCATGGCCGGGGAAAGAATCGGGTAATGCATAAAGGTCGATCATGGTGGTAAACCATGAATCTTCGTTAGAGTCCTCGGCAATCCAGCGGTCCAAGTCGCGCTTGAACGAGTCGTAGGGGACTATTCCACCAGCCGCTTGCCGACGTCTGATTTTTTTTGGACATATGCATCGTACGGAAACATAAACTGATTGATGGGCCAAATGCGGTCGAAGTACCAGATTGACGAAAGTTTCCTCGGTCTGTCCCTCAGCAAGTACGTGCAAACGCACCATCATGAAGGTCGTCCGCCAAGGACATTTTTTTCCCAGAGCTCGGCCAAAGTGTAATTCTCAAGCCAATCCATGAGCTTATTTTCGTCAAGCCGCCTAAAATTCGTCTCGCGGCCCTTTCGCTCAACAACAACAATGTTTCTTGGCTCGAAGTGATTGATCAGCGTTTCTGATTGCGTTGCAATCAACACCTGCCGATGCTCGGAGACCGCGCTGACCAAACCCGCCACCAACTTGATCGCGTAAGGGTGCAATCCGAGTTCGGGCTCGTCGAGAATGAGAACCGATGGAAGGTCATCTATAGGCTGTAATAAAAGAGTAATTAAAGCCAAGCAACGTAGCGTCCCGTCGGAGGCTTGAGGGGCCGAGAATTCGCAGTCCGTCCCCTGTTCACGCCACCGCAAGAAGATACTGTTCCCGTCGGCGCCTTCCGGTTCCAGGACGAAATCCCCAAAAAACGGCGCCACCAGACGGACATTTCGCACGATCCGTTGGTAATGCTTCGGAGACACTTCACGGAGACGGTGCAAGACCGGGGCGATGTTCCCAGCATCCTCTTTCAAAAATCTGTTGTCATCGATAGGCCACCTCTGACGCATCCTGGAGGTCTTAGAGGTGTTATGGAACTGATAGACGACGCATTTTTTTATTAGTGTTAAAATAAATCGAGCTGTCGTATTTCCCAATTCTGCAGCTGAAACCAAGCTCGATTCTCTCTGTCCGGCGCCGAGCGGTTGCCAATTGAAGGGAGGAGTTCCACCTTTCGGAACATACAAGAACTCTTCGTTGGCAAAAATTAGCGTATCGCCGGCTGCGTGGAATAGACGCATTCTGTATTTGTTCTGGCCCTGTTCAGTCTGAAAAGTCAGCACGCATTCAAGTTGCGGCGTTGTGTTTACACCATCATGTAATATCGAGTTTGCACCCCCGATGTCTGCCACATGGAGTTGAAGATTTCCCGGCGACGGGGTCATCCAATTGAGCAACCGAAAGAAAGAAATGAAGTTGGACTTGCCAGCACCATTAGGGCCAATAAATACGTTTAAATCTAGTAACTCGAAATCTTCGAGATGGCGAATGGACTTGAAGCCTTTGAGATCAATGCTCGTTAGCTTTTCTCCCCTCATTGGATTCTCCTAAGACCCTTCTCAAATTAAATAGATAGGTGAAAAATCTACTCTATGGCACGGTAGGCCCAGAGGAAATTTTGATGCATTTTTCGGAGTCCATGGCGCGATGTCCGGCGAGAACGGTGAGCGTCACATTACACGGCCTCACAATTCTACCGCCCCTACTCAGCCCGCTTTAATCGTCTCGGCGAGGGGATGCCGATGGTGTTGTAACCGGCGTCGACGTGGTGGATTTCGCCGGTGACCCCGCGGGACAGGTCCGAGAGCAGGTAGAGCCCGGCGTTGCCGACCTCTTCCAGGAGCACGTTGCGCGCGAGCGGCGCATGGTCCCGGCTCCAGCGGTAGACGAAGCGCGCGTCCGCGATCGCGGCTCCGGCCAGGGTTCGCATCGGACCGGCCGAGATCGCATTGACCCGGATGCCCCTATCGCCCAGGTCGACGGCCAGGTAGCGCACGCTGGCCTCCAGCGCCGCCTTGGCGACTCCCATGACGTTGTAGTTGGGGGTGACCCGCTCGGCGCCCAGGTACGTCAGCGTGAGCAGGCTGCCGCCGTCGCCCATCAGCGGCGCCGCCCGGCGCGCGATCTCGGTGAACGAGAAGCAGGAGATCTCCAGCGTGCGCGCGAAATTGCCGCGGCTGGTGTCCAGGTAGCGGCCCTTGAGCTCCTCCTTGTCGGAGAAGGCGAGCGCGTGGACCACGAAGTCGAGGCCGTTCCAGGTCTGGGCGAGTCGGTCGAAGACGGCCGCGACCTCGCCCTCGCGGGCCACGTCGCAGGGCAGCACGAGCTCGGAGCCGATCGATTCGGCGAGCGGGCGCACCCGTCTGCCGAAAGTTTCGCCCTGATAGGTGAAGGCCAGCTCGGCGCCGCGGCCGTGCAAGGCCTTGGCCAAACCCCAGGCGATCGAGCGGTCGTTGGCGACTCCCATGATCAGGCCGCGTTTTCCCGCCATGGAGGCGGACGGCAGGCCGGCCGCGCCCGCTTCGTCTTCCGCGGCCTCCGGCGTGGGCTGCCCGATATCCGCTTCCCGCCTCATGGCGCGAACCTCTTGAAGGCGAGGCTCGCATTGGTGCCGCCGAAACCGAAACTATTCGACATGACGCAGTCGAGGCCCGCGTCGTCGATACGCGCGCGCACCAACGGCACGCCCTCGGCCTCGGG
>JAPULJ010000243.1 GCA_027295145.1 Alphaproteobacteria bacterium
TCGCGGTATCGATCGAATCGAAGCTCTCGCGCAAGGGCTGAAGGTAGGCCTGTCCCTCGGCAGTCAACCGCAGACCGCGATTGACCCGGTGGAACAGCGCCAGGCCGAGCCACTCCTCGAGTGCTTTGACTTGGTGGCTGATCGCCGCCTGTGTCACGTGCAACTCCACCGCCGCCTTGGTGAAGCTCAGATGGCGGGCGGCAGCCTCGAAGGCGCGTAGGGCGTTCAACGGTGGCAGACGTCGGCTCATTCGACTAAAAACCAATAAGTTTTTCTAATGATAAACATGAGAAAGCATCGTTTGTCATCTCGATCAGATTAGACCAAATTGGGCAGCATACAAGGAACTTTTCCCACCCCGGCGCAGCCGGACTGAAACATGAGGAGAAGAATGATGAGCGAATACATTAACCAAGCTTATGCAATGGATGGACAGCGCAGGGCCTTGGCCAAGTCGGCGATCTCGTTCAACAAAACCGGCATTGCAGCGCTTGTCCAGCGCGCTATCGAGACGCTGGTGAGGTGGCAGGAGCGGGTCAACGGTCGCCACGCTCTGCTCAAGCTCGACGATAGGATGCTCCGGGATATCGGCGTTAGCCGGGCCGACGCCGCGCGCGAGGCGGACAAACCCTTCTGGAGACGATAGTATAGAGGGGGTGCGGGCAAGCTGTCCGCGCCCCCACTCCAGCCATCGGGAAAAACCGCCGACGATGACCGCCACAAACAACGCGCTTTTCCCAACTCTCGCTCGCTACAACCAATGGGCCAATCGGCTGCTCTATGCCGCCTGCGGCGCGCTCACCGAAGCTGAATTCGTAGTCCAGCGGCCGGCCTTCTTCGGCTCGATTCTCGGCACTCTCAATCATGTGCTGGTCGGTGACCGCGTCTGGCTGGCCCGCATCGAGGGAAGCACCCACGATATCACCGCGCTCGATCAGATCCTCTACGACACGCGATTGGCGCTGACTGGCGCGCGCGAGGCCGAAGACCTGCGCATCATCGCCATCGCCGATGCCCAGACCCCGGCCAAGCTCGCCGAAACCCTAAAATACACCAACTTTGCCGGTGATGTGCTCAAGACACCGGTCGATCTCGTTTTCACCCATCTCTTCAACCACCAGACCCACCATCGCGGACAGGTTCACGGCCTACTGAGCGCTACCAACGTCCCGCCGCCGCCGCTCGACCTGATCTTCTACCTGCGCGAGATCGGCCACAGCTAATCCATCGTTAGAACGATCTTCCCGGTTGATTTGCGGGTCATCATGGATTTCATCGCCTCGGCCGCCTCGGCGAGGGGGAAGGCGCGCGAGATATGGGGTTTGAGCTTGCCCTGCCCATACCACTCGATCAATTCCTCCATCGAGCGATGCACGACCTCTGGGTCGCGCCCCAGATAGGCGCCCCATACCACGCCGACGAGGGAGCAGTTCTTGAGCAGGATGTAGTTAGCCGGAGCGGCGGGGATCCGGCCCGAAGCGAAGCCGATGACCAGCAGGCGTCCCTCCCAGGCAATGCATCGCAAGGACGCATCGAAAGCATCGCCCCCGACCGGATCGAGGATCACGTTGGCGCCTCGCTTATCGGTGATCTCGAGCACGCGCTCGCGGATGTCTTCCTTCGAGTAATCGATCAGATGGCTGGCCCCGTACTTCTTGGCCAGGGCAAGTTTCTCGGGGTTGCTGGCGCAGGCAATGACTTCCGCGCCGAGAGCGGCGCCGATCTCGACCGCCGTCAGCCCGACCCCGCCCGACGCGCCGTGGACGACAAGTGTTTCGCCCGCTTCGAGCTTGGCCCGGTGGCGCAACGCTACATGCGATGTACCGTAGGCGACCGGAAATCCCGCCGCTTCCTCGAACGGCATGCTCTGGGGGATCTTGTAGACCCGCTCGGCAACCGTCACCGCTTCCTCGGCGAACCCGCCATGGCCGAGAACCGCCATCACCCGGTCGCCGGGGGCCAGACTTTCGACCCCCTGCCCGCATTCAACCACCTCGCCGGCGGCTTCGAGTCCGGGGCTGAAAGGGAATTCGGGACGCTCCTGATACTTGCCGGCGATCATTAGCGTATCGGCGAAGTTGAGCCCCGCCGCGCGGATGGCGATCCGCACTTCTCCGGGGCCGGGAGATTTCGTCTCGATCGTCTCGAGGCTCAAATCTTCCGGCCCACCCCATTTCGTACATAACAATGCGCGCATATTCCCGCCTTCCTGATTGCTCAATGTCCTTTTAGCCACCCGGCCGCCGGCCGCACCCGGCCAATCTCGCATCCGCGCCAGTTTTTTAGCCGGGGCTGAGTGAAATCGGTCAGCCGGGCGATGGCCTCATCTTCGAGGAGGTTTAAGTAGCGCAAGACAGCGGCGGTGGCGACCTCCGAGGCGCGCTTGGCGCCGTCGTCGATCTTGAGCGCAAAGCCGAGACCGCGGCTCGGGATCGCCCCGACGAAGACCCCCTCGGCACCTGTCTTGACCAGGACAGTGCCGCCACTGGCTTCGATCACCGCGCCGCAGAAGCGCCCCGTGCCGGCGACCATGAATGGATGCGCGGCCATTGCCGCCCGGATACGCCCGGCACCAGCGCTGCGCAGCGAAGAAGACGCCTCGGGCTCGGCAAAGCGCGCCATCGCCAAGGCGAGATTGCGCAGCGGCATGGCGTAGGTGGGAATGCCACAGCCATCGGTGCCAACCGGTGCGAGCGAAAGCTCGCAATCGGAAAGCTCGGTCAACGTCTCGCGGATGGCTACCTGGATCGGGTGATCAGCATCGATATAGCCTGCGCTGGGCACGCCCAGATGCCGCGCGGTGGTCAGCATGCCGATATGCTTGCCCGAGCAATTGTTATGGCAGGCGCCGGGTTCCGTGCCGGCGCGCAGAAGCGCCTCCTCGGCTGCCTTCCCCATCGGCGGGTGAGCGCCGCATTCGAGGTCGCTTTCGGACAGCCCGATCCGGGCCAGCCAGGCATGGGCCAGCGCGACATGCTTCGCCTCGCCGTTGTGCGAGGCGCAGGCCAACGCCAGTTCCTCATCGTTGACCCCAAATGCCTCGGCCGCTCCGCTTTCGAGCAAAGCCAGCGCCTGAAGAGGTTTGATCGCCGAGCGAGGATAGATCGGCCGGCCGATATCGCCCCACTCGGCGATCACCGTGCCACGCGCATCAAGGACGGCGATTGCGCCGCGATGCCGGCTTTCGACCTCATCGCCGCGCGTGACCTCGACGAGCACCGGATTGACACTTGCTGTCTGCGTGCCTTGGCGGTCTGCCGAATTAGGATTTCGCGCGTCGTTCATTGCCCAGGCTTCGTTTCGCGCACCTTGCCAGCCGCCTCCCGGCGGTGCAAGTTTGCCGCCATGCGTGGTTATTTCGGCATCGGCGTCGAAGGATTGAACAAGGCGATGAACGCCGGCAGCCTGTTCCGCACGGCCCATGCCTTTGGCGCCGGCTTCCTCTTTACCGTCGGCGCTTCCTACGACCGCAAGAAAGGCGGCAACGCCGACACCTCCGACGCTGTTGGCAGTCTGCCGCTCTACAACTTCGATAGTGTCGGTGATATGAGATTGCCCGAGGATTGCGCGCTTATCGGTGTCGAAATCACCGAGGAGGCCAATTTGTTGCCGAGCTTTCGCCATCCGCGATGTGCCGCCTATGTCCTGGGCGGCGAGCGGGGCGAATTGTCGAAGGAGCTTCTCGGAATGTGCGACGATGTGGTTCAAATTCCGACCAAGTTTTCGGTCAACCTGGCGATCGCCGGCGCCATCGTCATGTACGACCGTTTGATCAGCAGCGGCGGCTTCGCCGGCCGGCCGGTGGTCCCGGGCGGCCCCGCCGAGCCACTACCGGCGCACGAGTTTGGCAAGCCGATCAGCCGCCGCAAGCGCGCAATGCGCAACGGCGGAGCAAAGGCGCGCGGAGAATGATGCGGCTGGCGGGGATAGCAGCGCTGGCGGCGCTGATGACCGCAAGCACCGGTGTGGCCGCGGAAATCAAGCTGATCGGCAAGTTCGCGAGCTGGGACGCCGCCGCAAGTGGCATAGGCAAGTCCCGCACCTGCTACATTTCGAGCCTGCCGAGTAAATCAAAAGGAAAATACAAAAAGCGTGGGGAAGCGAGCATCACCATCGCCCACTGGCCAATTCGCCGGCGCTTCAACGAAGTCACGGTGGTCGCCGGCTATCGCTATAAGAAGAAATCCGAGGTCGCGGTGCTGATCGGCGGCACCGGTTTTCGCCTCTTTACCAGAGGCGAGCGGGCTTGGGCCTATGCCGGCGACGACGCAAAGCTGGTGCGCGCTATGAAAGCGGGCGCGTCGATGATAGTGACCGGCATCTCCGGGAAGGGAACGCGAACCGTCGATACCTACCCGCTGAAGGGTATTACCAAGGCGCTCGCCGCCATCGGCAAAGCGTGCCCCAGGATGCAGTCGAAACGAGGCCGGCGAAAAAAGCGCTGATACCAGGGGGGCGAATTCGGCGTTGCCAAGCCCCGCCTCGCGCACCAATTTAGACCCCATGGACTCCCCGGCAACCATCGATACTGCAACGCACCAGAAGGCGCTGATCGGGCTCGGCCGCGATGAGCTTGAAGCGGAAATCGCCGGGCTCGATGAGCCAGCGTTCCGGGCGCGCCAGCTGTGGCACTGGATCTACCATCGCGGGGCGCGATCGTTCGAGGAGATGACGACGCTGTCAAAGAGCTTCCGGGCCAAGCTCGCCGGTCGCTACAGTCTCGAGCGACCCGAAGCCACGCGCGATCTTCTCTCCACCGATGGCACCCGCAAATGGTTGATGCGTTTCGCCGACGGGCAAGAGGCCGAAACGGTCCTGATCCCCGAGGGTGAGCGCGGCGCATTGTGCATTTCGGCGCAGGTCGGATGTACCCTCAACTGCACTTTTTGTCATACGGGAACTCAGGCCCTCGTTCGTAACCTCACCGCCGGTGAGATCGTCGGCCAGATCATGCTGGCGCGCGATGCGGTCGGCGAATGGCCTTCCCCGACCCACGACCGGCGGATCACCAACATCGTCCTCATGGGCATGGGCGAGCCATTGTTCAACTACGACAATGTCGCCAAGGCGGTGAAGATCGCCCTCGATGGCGACGGCATCGCCATCTCGCGCCGGCGCATCACCCTGTCGACGGCGGGGGTGGTGCCGATGATCGAGCGCTGCGGCGCCGAGCTTGGGGTCAATCTGGCGATCTCGCTGCACGCCGTCACCGACGAGCTGCGCGACGTGATAGTCCCGTTGAACCGCAAATACCCGATCGCCGCGCTCCTCGCCGCCTGCCGCGCCTATCCCGGGGCCAGCAGCGCCCGGCGCATTACCTTCGAATACATCATGCTCGACGGCGTCAACGACAGCGATAGCGATGCCAAGGCGCTGGTCAAATTGCTCGAAGGATTGCCAGCGAAGGTCAATTTGATCCCCTTCAACCCGTGGCCCGGAGCAATCTACGAATGCTCGCCCCCCGCGCGGATCGATAGCTTCATCAAGATTTTGCAAAATGCCGGCCTCGTCGCCATCACCCGCACCCCGCGCGGCCGCGATATCATGGCCGCCTGCGGCCAACTCAAGAGCGACAGTGTCAAACAGCGGCGCGCGCGCCGCGCGCCAGTGGTTTAATACCGCGGGGCCAATAAGCTTGATCGTCGGTCGCTGGCGTTGCTCAAGCGCGCAGGATCAGGAAAACCCAAGCGACAATGTAGACGGCGAGCAGCGTCCACACGCAGCCGAGGCGGCTGGACTGAGGGCTTGCCGAGGGTTCGGCAACAACCGCTTCGGGGCGTTTGCGGCCGGCATAGGTGATGATGAAATAGACCGCGAGCATCGCCACGATCCCGCCGGGGAAGTACCAGATCGCATCGCCGAAACGATCCAACCGCTCAATCACGTAAGTCATAAATTAAGTTCCGTGCTGATGGGACCCGGTGGTCAGGCCCGATATTTGATTACAGGATGCGCCGCAGCCAACGTCGCTTGAAGCGTGACCCCGGCGGGTAGCGCAACGGCGGGTCGGGCCAACTCGGCTTGTTCAGAACCGCCTTGTCGTGACTGAAGGCGCGAAAGCCGTGTATCCCGTGATAGGCGCCGGTCCCGCTGTCGCCGACGCCGCCAAAGGGCAGGCCGGGGACCGCGAGATGGAGCACTGTATCGTTGATGGTAACCCCGCCGGCGCTGGTCTCGGCGATAACGCGGCGCGCCGCCTCGCGGCTGCGCGAAAATAGATAGAGCGCCAACGGCTTGGGCCGCGCATCAACGAAGGCGATCGCCTCGTTGAGGCTGGCCATTGTTAGAACTGGCAGGATCGGGCCGAAGATCTCTTCCTGCATCACCGGTGCCTCGGGCGAAACCTTGCGTAGGATCGTCGGCGCGATATAGCGGCTGTTTTTGTCGATCTGCCCGCCGGCGACGACCTCGCCGTCCTCCAGCATTGCCGTCAGGCGATTGAAGTGATGATCGTTGATGATACGCCCGAAATCGGGGCTGGTGCGCGGATCGGCGCCGAAGAAGTGGGTCAAAACCGCCTTCATCGCCTCAAGCAGCGCTGGCTCGCGGCCGGGCGCGACCAGCACGTAATCGGGCGACACGCAGGTCTGTCCGGTATTGAGGAAGCGGCCCCAGACTATACGCCGGGCGGCTGCCTCGATATTCGCGTCCTCCAGCACGATTGCCGGCGACTTGCCGCCAAGCTCCAGGGTGACGGGCGTCAGGTGCTTGGCCGCTGCCGCCATGACGATACGTCCGACCCGGCCGCCACCGGTATAGAATATCTTGTCCCATCGCACGGCCAGCAACGCCTCGGTCTCGGACACCCCACCCTCGATCACGGTGATGCAGTCGGGGTCGAGATAGTCGGGCAGATACCGGGCCAGGGCCGCCGCGCTGTGCGTAGCGATCTCCGATGGCTTGACCACCGCGCAATTGCCTGCCGCGATCGCCCCGACCAGCGGCGCCAAAACAAGCTGGATCGGATAGTTCCAGGGGCCGATGATCAGCGCGACTCCAAGCGGCTCGGGCACGATCTTCGAACGCGCCGGCAGCGCCAACATCGGGGTGCCGACCCGTCGGGGCCGCATCCAGCGCCTCAGGCGCTTCCTCGCCAAGCGGGCTTCGGCCTTGACGAAGCCGATCTCTGTCGTGAATGCGTCGCCGGGGGATTTTCCGAGATCCTTGAAAAGCGCTGCTGCGAATTCATCTTCGCGTTCGGTTAGCATCGCCTCGATGCGGAAAAGTTGCTCGTAGCGCCAAGCGTGAGCGCGCGTACGGCCGCTGTTAAATCCAGCACGCAACCGAGCCAACCGCGGCGCGATCTGGTCTTGGAGCTTGCTCCGTGCGATGGGTTTGTTCATCGAGGGTAAGTCTACCTCAATGAGCCATCTCAGGCGAAATCCTCTACCAGCGCCGCCCGCACATGTTCGGGCATTACCGCCGTATGGCCGTAGTTCGGGTGGGTAAAGCCGACGCTTACTTCCGAGCCGGGCGCGCGGAATTTCTCGATCTGCGCCGCGGTAAAGGGGAAATAGATGAACTGGACCGCCGAGGCTTTGCCGGACGAGTTGGTGCGGTCGAGATCGTCTTCGGGCACTCCGGCTATCACCTCCCGATCGATGATGATCCGGGCGGTCTCCTCGATGCCCCCGAGCCCGGCCAGGACGACTGCGCGCCGCTTTTTGTGCGAAGTAGAGGTAGCGCACGTGTACTTGGGAGGATTTGGTGAATGCCTCCTTCAGTTCTTTCCTGTCTTCGTGCCAACTAACGACGGCATGATGACCTCCCTGTCAGACTGCGACGGCGGACCATTTAACCCGGATTTCTTGTCCATGTCTTCCACCAGCCTCCAGGGTTTCCACAGGCTTGCGTAGGAATTGCGTAGCCTCGATCTGGTCCTGATCGCCCGATGCCCAGTCGCGGCTGCGCTCTAGAAGCCCTCGAAGACCTTTCCGCCGAGATCAGGCAAGGTCGAAGCGATCGAGATTCATGACCTTGTCCCACGCAGAGACGAAGTCACGAACGAACTTCTGCTCGGCGTCGTCACTCCCGTAGACCTCAGCGATCGCCCGGAG
>JAPULJ010000244.1 GCA_027295145.1 Alphaproteobacteria bacterium
GGACGATGAGTAGTGATGGCGAACCGGTCGAACCGGGGATAGGGACAACCCGATTTATGTCCAGGGCCAAGAGCCCGCAAAGCAGACTGGGACCCGATCCGCGGAAACCATCAAGGCCAGCGGTTCTAAACACCGCATCAACAGGCCGGACACAGGACTGCACCCGACCAAAACGCCACACCAACAAAATCCTTGCAATCAGGGAGCCATCCACACAGGACATAAAATCACCGATGTCCGCTTTTTCGCGTTTTACGTCCGCTACTGGGGGTAAAGCGGACATAAACTCCAGAGTGGCTGATGTCCGTTATTGACCCATAACGGACATTACGAGCGTTCATAGACACCCTGACGCCCGCGCCATAGACTTCAGCCCGGGGAGAGCTCTGCCATATGGCTGAAGAAAGGGTCCAAAGAAGACTTGCTGCCATTCTTGCGGCAGACATGGTGGGTTACTCGCGGCTCATAGGGGCTGACGAGGAGGGCACCATTGCGCGGCACAAGGCCCACCGGGCCGAACTGATCGACCCTGAGATTGCGGCTCATGGCGGGCGCATCGTCAAAACCATGGGTGATGGCCTGTTAGTTGAATTTGCCAGTGTCGTCGATGCCGTCAAATGTGCCGTCGCAGTGCAGCAGGCCATGGTCGAACGAGAGGTAGACGTTCCCGAGGACCGGCGTATCCGTTACCGCATTGGCGTCAATCTCGGCGACATCGTCATCGACGGTGACGACATTCTGGGCGACGGCGTGAACATTGCGGCACGGCTCGAAGGTGAAGCGGAGCCTGGCGGCATCTGCATCTCGGGCGACGCCTACCGGCAGGTGCACGGCAAGATCAACCTTGCCTTTGATGATATGGGTGAGCGCGTCCTAAAAAACATTGCAGACCCCGTACGTGCCTATCGTGTATCGTTAGATCATGCGTTAGCTGCCCCGAGCACAGGCGTATTGTCTTTACAAGATAAGTTGTCGATTGCCGTTTTGCCCTTCGACAACATGTCAGGCGATCCGGAGCAGGAATACTTTTCCGATGGCATCGCCGAAGACATCATCACCGATCTCTCCAAAATTTCTTCACTGTTTGTCATCGCGCGTAACACGGCGTTTGCCCACAAAGGGCGTGCGGTTGACATGAAAATAGTCGCCGAGGAGTTAGGCGTTCGGTACGTCTTGGAAGGCAGCGTGCGAAAAGCAGGTAACCGGATTCGCATCACGGCTCAGTTGATCGACGGAGTTTCGGGAGGACACATTTGGGCCGACCGCTACGATCGGGAATTGGCGGATATTTTTGCAGTGCAGGACGAAGTAACCGAAAATATCGTGAATGCGCTCAAGCTGCACTTGACCCCCCAAGAGCAAGAGAGAATTGGTGCGAAGGGAACCGCGAACATCGAAGCCTATGACTACTTTTTACGTGGGCGCGATCTGATTCATCACTTTACCGCCGAAGCGACAGCGGAGGCGCGGCGGCTCTTCGAAAAGGCAATTAGTTTGGCACCCGATTACGGCGCTCCGTACTCGAGCAACGCTTTGTGTATTTTTAACGAGTATCTAAGTGGGTGGAACGAGGCCAACGCGCAGACGTTCGATCGCGGCATCAAAATGGCGCAAAAAGCAGTCGAGATCGATCCCGACGATGCTGTAGCGCACTGGGGCCTTTCCTGGGCCTATTTATGGTCAAAGGACTTAGAGCGGGCGGAAAAGGAGATTGAAGCTAGCCTCAATCTAGATCCTAACTTTGCAGAAGGCTATGCGACGCGAGGACATATCTTGGGATATTGCGGCAGGCCCGACGAAGCCATCGAGAGCCTTGAGTATTCGATGCGGCTGAATCCCGAATTTCCAAAGATTCATCTGCATTTTCTTGCTCAGGCTTATTTCATGAAGGGAAACTATCGACATGCCGCCGAATTGTTGGAGCGGCGCGTCCGTTTGACTCCTAATACGGATATATCCCGTGTCTTGCTAGCAGCTTGCTATGGATATTTGGACCGCGTCGAGGAGGCCCAGAAGGCCTGGAACGAGGCACTGGAAATCAACCCCAAGTACTCTTTGGTCCAGAAAGGGGAAGTGCTTCCCTATAAAAACCCTGCCGATTGGCAGCATATCGTGGATGGCCTCCGCAGGGCTGGCCTTCCAGAAAGGACACCGGCGGCCGAAGCTGCCACCCCACCTCCGCTGCCCGACAAACCTTCCATCGCCGTGCTGCCGTTCGAGAACCTATCGGACGATCCCCAGCAGGAATATTTCTCCGACGGCATGGCCGAGGATCTTATCACCGATTTGTCGAAGATTTCTGGCCTCGTCGTCATTGCCCGCAATTCATCATTTGCGTTCAAAGGGCAGACCGTCGATGTGAAGGATATCGCCGGACAGCTCGGTGTCAAACACATCCTCGAAGGCAGCGTCCGCAAGATGGGGGACAAGCTGCGCGTCAACGCCCAGCTCATCGACGCGGCGAGTGGCGGCCACATCTGGGCCGAACGCTACGACGGCGATATGGCGGATATTTTCGGCTTCCAGGATGACATCCGCGTGCAAATCGTCTCGGCAATGCGGGTCAGCCTGACACCAACGGATAAGGCACTAACAGAACGCAAACCAACGGATAGCCCAGAGGCCTACGATCTCTTTCTCCGGGGACGGGAGAATCATTATCTCGTACGCCTGCCCGAAGCGCGACAGTGTCTGGAGCGGGCAATCGAGATCGACCCGAATTTTGCCGATGCCTATGCCTATCTGTCCTTCGTCCATTTTGCTGGATGGGTCCAAATGGTTCCTGGTTTCGATGACACTTTGGACCGGGCCAGCGAGTTGGCTGAAAGGGGCGTCGCGCTCGACGGCACATCGGCCATCGCGCTTTCGCGTCTCGGTTGGATTCAGCTGTTTTTGCGCCGGTACGATCAAGCAATTGAGAATTTCGAACAGGCCATCGCTCTAGCGCCCAGCGACGGCGGGATTCTTGCGAATTTTGGCCACGTTCTAAATTACTGGGGAGACCCGGAAAGAGGGCAGGAAATGATCGAGAAGGCGTTAAGCCTGGAAACGTTTGTGCCGCCGCTTTGGGAATTTCAGTTGGGCCTGTCCCATTTGTTATTGCGTCACTATGACGACGCACTTACCAGATTTAACCAGGTGATCGAGCGGACGCAGAAGATCATACACGCTTACACATATATGGCCTGCGCGTACGTCGAATTGAACCGGCTCGACGACGCCCGCAACGCGATAAAGACGCTATTGGAAACTGCGCCTCAGATCACTTTGAGGGAGGCCGACAGATTTCTCGCTTTTCGGCGCGACGAAGACCGCAATCGCATTCTCGACAGCTTGCGCAAAGCCGGGCTGCCGGAGGGTGGTGAGGTTGAAGACGAACCACCGCCGCTGCCCGACAAGCCGTCTATCGCCGTGCTGCCGTTCGACAATATGTCGAGGGATCTCGATCAAGCCTATTTTGCTGAAGGCATGGCGGAGGACATCATCACGGCTCTCTCGCGGTTTCATTGGTTCTATGTCGCTGCGCGACATTCAAGCTTCATTTACAAAAACCAGAATGTCGATGTTCGTCAGGTCGGGAAAGAACTTGGTGTCCGGTACGTATTAGAAGGCAGCGTGCGCAAAGGCGGCGACCAGCTTCGTATCAACGTGCAACTCGTTGAGACAGCGAATGGCAATCACCTCTGGGCTAACACCTTCGACGGCACCTTAGCCGACGTTTTTGATCTGCAAGACCAAATTACAGAAGGCGTAGTTGGTGCCGTTGAGCCTTCGGTGCAGAAGGCCGAAATCGAGCGTGCGCGCCGCAAGCGCCCCGACAGCCTCGATGCGTACGACCTGTATTTGCAAGCATTGCCGCATGCGTGGGTAACTACGCAGGAGGAAACGGAAAAGGCGCTTGATCTACTCGATGAAGCGCTCCGCATCGACCCCGCCTACGCTTCGGCGCATGGGTTGGCGACCGTTTGCTGTTTGCATCTGTTTTTAAGAGGTGGGATGGATCCTGCAGTTCGAGACAAGGCTATTCGTCATTGTCGTGCCGTTATCGACAGTAAAACCGACGACGCCAACGCGCTGGCCTTTGCGGGTTTCATCTACGCCACATTTGCATCCGACAAAGATGGCGCGTTCGGAGCCGCAGAAAGAGCAATTGCTCTCAATCCGAATGGCGCGCGCGCGCTCACGAATAGCGCAATGGTTCATGTCATCTTCGGGAATTACGAAACGGCGATTGAATTCGCGAATCGTGCAGTTCAGCTCAATCCTCTCGATCCCATGAGGTATGGCCCAGAATGTACTTTGAGCTTTTGTTATTATCATACAGGGCGTTTCGCTGATGCTATTGAGGCAGCGGTGAGATCGATCCAATCAAATTCC
>JAPULJ010000245.1 GCA_027295145.1 Alphaproteobacteria bacterium
TCGGCCTGATGAAGGCGGTCGACAAATTCGAGTACCGCCGCGGCTACAGGTTCTCGACTTACGCCACGTGGTGGGTCCGCCAGGCAATCACCCGCTCGATCGCCGATCAGGCGCGGACCATCCGAATCCCGGTGCACATAATCGAGACGATCAACAAGCTGGTGCGGACCTCGCGCCAGATACTGCACGAGATCGGCCGCGAGCCGACCCCGGAGGAGCTCGCCGAGAAGCTCGGCATGCCGCTCGAGAAGGTGCGCAAGATGCTGAAGATCACCAAGGAGCCGATCAGCCTGGAGACCCCGATCGGCGACGAGGAGGACAGCCATCTCGGCGACTTCATCGAGGACAAGAACGCCGTGCTGCCGCTCGACGCGGCGATCCAGTCGAACCTGCGCGAGACCACGACGCGGGTGCTGGCCTCGCTGACGCCGCGCGAGGAGCGGATTTTGCGGATGCGCTTCGGCATCGGTATGAACACCGGCCACACCCTGGAGGAGGTCGGCCAGCAGTTCTCGGTTACCCGCGAGCGGATCCGCCAGATCGAGGCCAAGGCGCTGCGCAAGCTCAAGCATTCGAGCCGCAGCCACAAGCTCAGGAGCTTCGTCGACAGCTGAGCGTGCCACATAGCCGCCACAGGAGCGCCGCCAGAAGCTCGGGCTCTAGCGCGAGCCGGATTGACGATACAGCCCAGATCTGCCCCGTGGGAATCGTGGTAGCTTCTGGAATCTGAGTTTTCGGAAATGACAGCGGGACATGTCGGATAAACAGGCGCCAGGCACGTAAATGGAACCGCTTCTCATCTACCTTGCCTCGGTCTCAGCGGTATGGATCGTCGCCATCGCCGTGTCGGAGCGGGTGTTTTTCGAAAGGCCAAACGGGCTCGAAGATCGTGCTACGGAAGCAGCGTTGCAGCGGCGTTGGCTGCGTTTCGGGATCGCGCCTCTGACCGCGGTTTGGCCGTTATTGTTCCTTATCGCCGTCACCGGCCGAGCCATCTTTTCGACGCTGACCGTTCTGGCGGTGCTGGTTGGCCTTGCCTTGGCCAACCATGCCAAGA
Organism: Alphaproteobacteria bacterium; assembly: GCA_027295145.1. GTDB lineage: Bacteria > Pseudomonadota > Alphaproteobacteria > JAPULJ01 > JAPULJ01 > JAPULJ01. Next base: position 1,058 of record JAPULJ010000245.1, read on the forward strand.
TCAAACTGCTGCGCGAGCCCCTGGTATCCTTCGATTTCGCCTATGTTACGCAAGTGCTGACGAATCCCGGGTTGTATTTCCCAGTTGTCGGCACCTGGCGTGTTGTCGGCGTGTCTATCGCAGCCGTTTCGATCCCAACAGCCGCGCTGCTGCTTGAGTCTCCCTCATGGTCAGGCGGCCCACGCGCCCTTGTCTGGCCTCGGGCCGGGCTTTTCGCCAGTAGTGCTCTGGCCATGGCCGTTTGGCCAATTCTTGTCCGCATCGCGTTCTCTTCCCATTGCAGAAACGGGATCAATAGCTCGGGGGATCCCATGCGAGATGTCGCGCGGTTCGGGCTGGTCGGCTCCTGGCTTGTTCAATGGGCAAGTGGACGCAACAAGGAGGAGCTCGAGCGTATCCGCAGCTATTGCCCAATATTGACGTCGACGATGCGATCCGCTGAAGACAGCCCCCACATTATTGTCGTTCAGGCAGAGTCTTTCTTTGACCCCCGTCGTCTGTTCGCGTGCGTCAACGAAGAACCGCCGGTGACACTTACGAACTTTGAGCGGGCATGTGCTGAGGGCCCCATGTCCGGTCAATTCGGGGTTTCGGTTTGGGGCGCATACTCCCAGCGCACCGAGTTTACGGTGCTTTCGACGATCCCGCAGGCCGAGCAGGGCGTTCACTGGTTCAATCCTTATCGGTCTCTGGCCCGCAGACCGGTCTGGACCATTGCTCGACACCTGCGGTCGCTGGGATACAGGACAATTCTCGTTCACCCATATTCAAAACGATTCTTCAGACGCGATCGGGTTTATCGGAATCTCGGCTTTGACGAATTTCTGGATATTGACGCGTTCGCCGAGGCGCCCCTGTGCGGACCCTACGTCTGCGACCGGTCCATTGCGAACATGGTCGGCGAAATCTTGACAGGAAACGGTGAAGCCCGACCGACTTTTGTATTTGCCATCACGATGGAAGCTCATGGCCCTTGGTTGAAAGGAGGGCTCAAAGGTGAAATGTCGGCTCATCTGCCTCCACTGCCCGCCTCTGTCGCCTCCTACGAACTGGCGCGCCTGCTGTACCATCTCCGGCATACAGATCAGATGATCGGCGATTTTATGAATCTGACGTCCAAGCTGGGGCGAACGGCGGTTCTGGGCCTGTACGGCGACCACCTGCCGTTGTTGACGGGGGCATTTGAGCGCGCGGGGTTCAACGATACCGCCACCGACTATGTGATCTGGCGCAGCGGTCGGGTGGCCGGGCGCAGCAAGAAAGCGCCCCTCGCGCCTGAACAGCTCGGTCGAGTAGTGCTGGCCGCAGCCGGTTTGATCGACGCGCCACATGACACTGGATCTGGAGAGACCTCGACTCCACGGAGAAACAATGACTTGATCGACTAATTTCTCCGACGGTCGCTCTCAATTGAGAAGCGTGATCCTGGCTGAGAAAGGAATATCGCCAACGCCTCGAAATGGGCGCCTGGCCTGATGCGGTGGCTTGCATTCGCATCACGAATGTCGCCTTTGGGTCAAAAGTGACGGTAGGGCACCACCATTCTGGCCGCCCGCACCTGAGGGCATAGCCGACGTAAACCGGGAAAGCAGACTTTGGCCCCGCCCGAGTCGGCTATCGGGGGTATAGCGGGTATAACTTAGGGGCATATGTCACTTCTGCTTGTAGCCACAACCCGACATTCGAGCCTCCTTCGGCCGCTGTAGAATTCCACCCGTGCCGACGGTACTATTGCGCCGGAGGGAGGATGTTATGGAGCGCCGTCTCGCTGCCATACTTGTTGCCGATGTGGTCGGATATTCGCGGCTTATTCGGGCCGACGAGGAAGGCACGCTCGCGGCGCTCAACGCCCTCCGCAAGGACCTGATCGATCCGAAGATCGCTGAGCACCACGGGCGTATCGTCAAGCTCATGGGCGACGGGATGCTGGCCGAGTTCGCCAGCGCCGTTGACGCGGTTCGTGCCGCCGTAGAGGCGCAGCGAGCGGTAGCCGAACGCAACGCCGATCT
>JAPULJ010000246.1 GCA_027295145.1 Alphaproteobacteria bacterium
GGATTGGGCATGCGCCTCTCCTTGCCAACCTGTTTAATTTAAGAAGAAATCTTGCGGATGAGGACGCTACCACACCACGGCGAGGTGAACCAATTCGCGCGAGAATCCGAACGCGGTATGTCCGAATCGACTATCTGTGCCAACGTCTCCTTAGGGCCCGCGGGCTAAACCGCTCTCGCGGTAGTTTGTGGGAGCGGTTTAGTCCCCCGAGCCGGAGCGGAAGTTCGTGACGTTGGAGGCGAATCTGAACTGGCGCCGATCCTGAAAGTGCCACCCTGTCCAGAAACTGTTGGTTCCGGAACCACTGTTCGTCGGGCAAGCGCGCTGCCCAGATGCCGCCTAGCTCATAGCCGGCTGTAGTATTCTCGAAGCGACCGGTCTTCGAGCAGCACCTGGTTGATATCGATGTACTGGTCGATGATCTCGTTGGTTTGGGTCAGGCGTTGCTTGAGGTCGAGGGCGAAATTCCGCCAAAGCTTCACGGCCAGGCCCGGTTTCTCATCGAGCAGCCGATCTACGGACTCGCGCGAAATTTCAAGAAACTCAGTGGGTTCGGTCGCGGTCACGGCGGCCGTGGTCCGCGAGCCGTCCATGAACGACATCTCACCGAAGGTCTGCCCCGGCCCCAGAGTCGCGAGCGGTATGTCGTCGGCCGTCCCGAGTCTCTCGATCTTGACCGCGCCCGCGCAGATGACGAACAGCGAGGAATTGAGGGTCCCCATGCTGAAAAACACGTGATCGGCGGGCACCGATCGGCGCACGCAGGCATCTACGAACGCAGCGATTTCATCGTCATCGAAACCGGCGACGAGCTGAATTGCTCTTAGGTTCTCATAGTCGTCCATTCCGCCCCCCAAATCCGCGCGTAACCGCTCGGTTCGATTGTATGCTCTAAAATGCCCGCATGATTTTCGCGTTTTGCCAGACCTCATCGGGTTGCAGCCCGAGCATGCCGCAGAGCTGCCTGAACTCCGCCAACTCCTTCTCGTGTACGTCGTGGTCGGCGGTGATGACCAAATAGGCGACACGCATCAAGGTGCGCGCCCTTTTGTGGTCGCCCGCGAACCGTCGGACCTTGCCATAGAGAATTTTCTTGGCGGCGTCGCCGTTGGTCGTCAGGGCCGATAGGTAGCCGTCAAGAATTTGGTTCGCTTTACCGATATCGAAGGTTGCGAGGCTCGGCTCGATCCGGATGGCGTAGTCGATGTCTTGGCGCTCTTGCAGCTTGACCTCGTCGTCGGCAAGGGCGGTAAGCGCGCAAACCGCCATGGCAGCCTTGAGGAACATCAGGTCCTGGTAGCGATTCACCTCGCCGCCCAGCTTGTCGAGCAGCGGGCGCTCCAAAACATCCTCGACAGGGCCCCCGTCGCCTGAACTCCAACGGCCGCCATAGGTCACCGTCATGCGGGTTCCTCCCAGCTAGTGTCGACACTGCCTAGCCCGCAGCCCGTCCACCAACCCGATCCATCATACCCGAGCTGGCAGGAGCGGTTCCACTAGTTTAAGGAAATGTTCTAGGTGGCAACGCCGGGGCTCGAATTCCGAAGCGAGTCGCAAACGCAAGCAAACGCAGATGTCCGGAATTGGTTGAGGGTGTTCGCTAATTCGGAGATTGGATGTCAAGCTCACCCTTGATTCGCCCGCCGGGTTCGCAGTTCTCTCCTCTGGTGGAGCTCGGCCCTCTGCATGGTGGCATTGGAGGACGTTGGCGGCGAGGCCTTCTATGTCGACGCCAGTTTCATCAAGGCCGATGTGAACCAGACGATACCGGTGCCTGGCGATGGACCCATCGACTGGCCCGATCGCGGGAAGGCGTCTCGGGCGGTTACGGAATATCTAGGCGTTCTTGACCAGGAGCGTGATGGCGAGAACAACGGCCTGGGCATCCACGGTTGCCTCATGGCGATCGTGCTTCAGTTCGAAATTCCATCGAAACGACCCCGGGGATTGTCGGTGTTTGAGCGGATCACGTCCGTTTTGCGCCCGACCGCTGGCTTCCGCGCAGGGTCATCGGTACCGCAGATCTTGACTCAACCGAGACATTCGGGAATTGAGGTTTTCCGGCGTCAAGCATACCGAAACTCTGGATTTTCTGTGTCCCGGTAATGCAACTGGGCGTGACCTTAGCCGGCCTTCCTGTCAGCTGCATAAACGGCTTCGGCCTCGCGCGCTGAACGTACGATACGCTCGGCTGGAAAGCGTACGGTGACGGTGGTGCCGACGCCGATTTTGCTTTGCAGATCCAGGTAACCGCCATGCAACTCGACAAGTGACTTGGTTAGCGGCAAACCAAGGCCGGTCCCTTCATGTTTGCGGTTTAGACCACTGTCGATCTGTTGGAAGGGAGCCAAAGCCTTTGGAATGTCCTCAAAGGCGATTCCGATGCCGGTGTCGGTCACTTGGAATACGTAGCCGCTTTCCGCGCGGGACCAAATTCTAAGTGTGACCTTGCCGCCATCCGGGGTGAACTTGATCGCATTGGAAAGAAGATTGAGCAAAATCTGTTTCACATTACGTTCATCGGCGTACAACAAAGGGATGTCGTCCGACACATCCAGTTCGAGCTCAACGTTGCCTTTCCGGGCGAGTCCCACAACCAGCTTTAAAATGGCTTTTGCGACTTGTGAGATTTCGATGTTCTCTTCGTGGAGGTCGTCGGTTCCAGATTCGACCTTGGACAAGTCGAGAATGTCGTTGATAAGGGCGAGCAGGTGTTGCCCGGACTCGTTGATGTCGTCCGCGTATTCGCGATACTTGGTACTCCCGACCGGTCCGAGTCTTTCATCTTTGATTATTTCTGAGAATCCGATGATCGCGTTCAGCGGCGTACGCAGTTCGTGACTCATCGTGGCGAGGAACTCGGACTTGGCCCGGTTGGCCCTTTCGGCCTCCTCCTTGGCCGCGTGGACGGCCTTTTCCGCCAACTTGCGCACGGAAATGTCGGCGATGACCGCGACGAATACGGGCGGCGTCTCCGATCTGGACAGCTGTAGGCGGACCTCCACCGGATAGAGGGTTCCGTTCTTGCGCCGATGCTCGGTCTCGAATACCAGCATCTCTCTCTCGCCGCGGTGTAAAGGTTCGATCGCAGCGCCAAAGGAATCCTTGTCGAACTCTGGCTTGAGGTCCCAGGGGGTCATGTGAATTAGCTCTTGCATGGTATAGCCGAGATTGCTCAAAGCACCCTGATTGACTTGGCTGAAGCGGTAGGATTGGGCGTCGAACACGTAAATCTCGTTGAACGAGCTATCGAGGATGCGCCCCAGGCGCTGACTCAGTCTTTCGACCTGCTTTCGCTCGGTGATGTCGGTCCCGATCGCGCCGATCGCCACGATCTCACCATCGCCATCCCGGATCGGGAACTTGACTGTGAGATAAGTATGGACACCATCGTCCAGTTCCCACTGCTCCTCCTGCTCTATCGTCCGCCCGGTTTCCAAAACAGCCCGATCGTGCGCCTCAAGTTTCTCGGCCCGTTTGTCAGGGAAGATTTCATGGGCCGTCTTTCCCCTGGCCTCCTCGTTGTTCAGGCCAAACAGCTTTTCGGCCTCGCGGTTAATCAAGACGTAGCGGCGTTCAACGTCCTTGATGTGAATTTTCGTGGGTGAGTTGTCGACGACCGATCTAAACCGTTCCTCGCTATCCCTTAGCCCTTTGACAGCGCCCTCACGCCGTCTGGTTTCACCGTCGATTCTATCAATCATGCTGTTGAAGGTTCGACCAAGGTCGCCTATTTCGTCATTGGCGGTTACAGGTATCGGTATCGCGTCGGTGTTGGAATCTTGCCCGATCATGGCGCGGCGAATCACCGTCAGTCGATCGAGGATCTGTCGGTCCACAATGACATAGGCAATACTCATCATGATCAGCACGGCGGCGACCAACGCAGTGCACAGGAGCCATAGAATTTGTGAACTGGCGGCTGACGCCTCCCTGTTGTCTAGGTCCAACATGATGACGCCACGGTATGGAATACGATCATGCTCGGTTGTGGGTTCAATGACATGGTTCGGCCCGCGCTCAGGAGCCATGCCATGCTCAGGCGCCGCGCTGCTCGACATTATGGAGGCGTCGCGGCCTTGATGAATGATCATCTGTGGGTCCAAAGGCACGGTCAGTATGAGGGTATCCCCCTCGTCATTGAAATGATGTCCAAAATCTCCATTTGCTAGGATTTCGAAAAGGTGCTCGCCCAGATGCCGATCCGGTAGCTGGACAAGCAATGTACCATTCCAGGATTTTTTCGACGAGACCATGATCTCCAGCGGCTCGCTGGTGACAATCATGATGTTGTTGATGTACGGCGAGAGGCTGAGTTCATCAACGACATGCTGAACTTGCATCGGAGTGTCGGCGACCATGGCACTGTGGTTTAGGGTATCAGCGAGCAGTCGTCCACGCTCGACAAGTTGCGCTTCGAAAAGGCCCACCGTGGTCGTGTAGGTGATCCACAGGCCCGCGGACGCCACCAGCGATCCTCCCAAGGCAAGCAGCGTCAGGAACCTCGTGCGGAGCGATTTCATTCGGACGTGCGCCATGGCGTGTATTCGTTGCCCACAGGATCACCGGATCAATCTTCGAACATTGATTTGTGGTCGCAAAAATTGGATCCAAAGCTCGTCAGAGCGAGCCGTCGAGAGCGAAGGCATCAACGTTCTATTGGAACCTATAATAAGACGCATACAAAAAATCTCTTAATGTAGAAATAATATCTGATGTTTCTTTCGCAATTTGGATGGTTACATTTCATTACAATTGATATATTTATGAATTAGTTCGAAAACTGGTTTCTTTTCGGGAGTTTAAAAGGCAGGTTCCGACCCCTGTCGAAGGCAGGGTGCGTCCTGCCCTAGGCACCGTCCGGCCGGTTTCAATCAGCCGTCTCGCGGCTCGTAAATGGGAGTCCGGCACCTTGCCGAGCTGGAAGGCGATGTCGCGACCATGGCGAACCACCATCGCGTTAATTTTTGGGAATCTGCGGCCAGTCACCCCTCTTTTGGGGCTCCAAATCTGATCGCTCAATCGTTGCGGCGATTCAAGAACCGATCTGGCCGCTTTCGCGGGAGTTTACCGACCCGCAGGACAGATCGGGTACGGACATTGGCCCATGCCTTGAGAGGCCGGTCTCGGCCGAGAACGGCTGTTCAGCGGTGTTTCCTTTGACTTACGTGTGTCCCCAAATAGCCGATATTCGAGTCCGCTTCGTGCTTTCAGCAGGTCCAGTTTTAAGCTGAGACGCGACCCAAGCTCGACGCCACTCGAAAAAAATCACTCGTTTTCCACAGCTTGCCCCCTTCACAGCGTGACGCTGTTCGGGGTAGTTAGGGTCAGGCTTCAGAAAACCGCGAGCGCGGGCGGCCCGACCGGGATAAAGCGGCCGGGCCTTTTTCGTGGGCGCGGGCGCGCGCTCACCCACGCCGGCCCGGCGCCATGAACATCGCGAGGCGTGATGACTCCCAGGCAGCGGCGCTTCGTCGAGGAATACCTGGTCGATCTCAACGCGACCGGGGCGGCCAAGCGCGCCGGCTATACCGTGCGTTCGGCGTCCGACCACGGCTATCGGTTGCTGCGCAACCCCGCGATCGCCGCCGCGGTCGCCAAGGCCCAGAACAAGCGTGCCGCGCGCACCCGGGTCTCCGCCGACCGGGTGGTGACCGAGCTCGCCAAGGTCGCCTTCGGCGAT
>JAPULJ010000247.1 GCA_027295145.1 Alphaproteobacteria bacterium
CTGGTCGCTGTCCACGAAGACGGGATGCGCCTGATCACGGACACGGTCGTTGCGACACTCTCTCGCACCGAAGGCAAGCCGCCGTGGGATCGGCTGGAAGTGGCTTGCGTCGCCCATCTCTCGGTTCTGCTCAAAGGCGGCGACCGCCTCAAGGCGGTGATGCGTAATGTGCCGCTTAAGAGCCATCCTTCGCGCGACCACATTACCGAGTTGCGCGACGCCTACGAGGCGATCTTCGCTCGCCTGCTGGGCGATTTGGCGCTGCCCAGGGGGACCGATCGTCATGCCTTGCGACTGATGCTGTTGGGTGCAATGAACTGGTCCTTCACTTGGTATCGGGACGGAGCCGAAACACCCGAGTACATCGCTCGCAAATTCCTTGCGATGTTGCGCACCCGGCTCGATATCGGCGCATAGAGGACGGGCGGGAATGGCGCAGGCCGACAAAGCGGCACTTAATTGGACCGAACGCCTGGCCTCGGGCGACCGGGTGGCGCTGGCTCGCGCCATCACCGCGGTCGAGAACGATCGCGCCGATGCCGGCGACGTACTGAGGGCCGTGCACGGCCGTACTGGCAGGGCCCAAGTCATCGGCGTTACCGGGGCGCCGGGCGTCGGCAAATCGACGTTGCTCAACGCGCTCATCGGCGGCTACCGCAAGCAAGAGAAAAGCGTCGGCGTCATCGCCGTCGATCCGTCGAGCCCGCTGTCGGGCGGCGCTATCCTCGGCGACCGCATCCGCATGTCCGAGCACGGCGGCGATCCCGGCGTCTTCGTGCGTTCCCTGGCATCGCGAGGGCATCTGGGCGGGCTCTCGCGCGCCGCCGCCCGCATCGTCGATGTGATGGACGCGGCGGGCCGTGACGTGGTCATCGTCGAGACCGTCGGCGCCGGCCAGTCGGAAGTCGAGATTATGCATATCGCCCAAAGCGTCCTCGTCATATGCGCGCCGGGGCTGGGCGACGACATCCAGGCGGTCAAAGCCGGCATCCTCGAGATCGCGCACATTCTGGTGGTCAACAAGGCGGATATGCCGCTCGCTGACCAGGCCGTCTCCCAGCTCAAGGATGCCTTGATGTTGAGCCATCACGAGGGCTGGCAGGTGCCAGTCCTGCGCTCCATCGCGACGACCGGGGAGGGCGTCGATGCGCTGATCGAAAACATCGCCGCGCATTACGCCCAGCTGCCCGGCGAGCTGCGGGACCATGCCGGGCGCGCCCGCATGCGGACCCTGATCGCGGCGACCGCCGGCGATCAGGTGCGCCGCGCCCTCGAAGGCTCGGGAAATGAGAAGATCGACGCCCTTAGCGAGGCTGTCCTAGGGGGCGAGCTCGGTTTCGATGAAGCCGCGCGGCGGGCGGCTAAGTTGGTCGCCGGCAAGACGTAGTCTGGGGTCGGCCTAACAAACCCGTTCGGCCGCCTTGGCTAGCGAATCCCGAAAGTCCGGATGGGCGATCGCGATAAGCCGGCGGGCGCGTATAGCCACCGGCACGCCGGCAAGCTCGGCGATCCCATATTCGGTGACGATTGTATCGGCGTCGGTGCGCGCGGTGGTCACGATCCCCGCCGACAGACTCGGCACGATGGTGGAGACAGAGCCTTTGCGGGCGGTCGAACGCAGGGCGATGATGCCGCGTCCGCCGGGGGAAAGGAGGGCTGCGCGCCCGTAATCAATTTGACCGCCGACCTGTCCGACCGGCCTGCTGGCTGCGACCTCGCCATTGATCTGACCGGTCAGGTCGACCTCGACAGCCGAGTTGATTGCGAACAGACGCCCGAAATTGGCAAGCGTCGCGGGCGAATTGGTGCTGGCGGCCGAGCGCAGCGCCAGCTTCTCGTTGTGGTGCGCCCAGCGGTAGAGGCGCTCGGTGCCGTAGAGGATCGCCGCCACGCAAATTCCCTCGTCGATCTCCTTGTAGCGGTTGGTGAGTGCGCCGGCGTCGATCAGATCGACGATCTTCTCGGTCAGCAGCCCGGTATGGACGCCGATATCCCGCTTGCCGGCGAGCGCTTCGAGCGCCGCGTCGGGAATCGCGCCGATGCCCATCTGGATGGTTGCCCGATCGGGCACCAGCCGCGCGATATGGGCGCCGATCGCGCGCTCGGCATCGCCGATGACGGGCGGCTTGAAAATAGCCAGCGCCCGGTCGCTCGGCACCACCGCGTCGATCCTCTCCAACGGGATCGCGGTATCGCCATTTGTGTGCGGCAAGCGGGTGTTGATCTCAGCGATCACGGTCCGAGCCTTGGCGATCGCTGCACCCATATAGTCTGTCGACAAAGCGAGGTTGAGCGTGCCCGATCCGTCGTCGGGCGCGGCCTGGATCAACGCCACGTCGCACGGAATGTCGCCGGCTTCGATGTGCATAGGAACCCGGGATAGGTGGACTGGCAGGGTGTTCAGCGCACCGTCCCGTGCAAAACGATGGTTGGTAACTGCGCCGCCCGAGAAGGTGAAGTCGATATGCTCGGCGCATTCGGGGGCCAGGATTTCGCGGGTTGACAAGCCGACGAATGCCCTGATCCCGCCGAGTTCACTGCATTGGGTGTTGATTGCCTCGGTCAGCGTGAAGGGCTCGGCCGTGAGCTGCCCCCAGATGATAGCGTCGCCAGGCCGGATATAGGCCGAAAGATCGAGGTCGGCGGGGGCAATCGTTTTCGTCATGCCCCCTTTATATATCAGACGCGCTCGAGCAGAACCGCGGTGCCTAAGCCACTGCCGGCGGGGATCGTCGCCCCGCCCAGCTTCAGATCGCGCTGATGCAGGGACTGGGCAAGATGGAGGCCCAGGCGCAGCCCCGACATGCCGACCGGATGGCCCAGCCCGACCGAGCCGCCATCGACGTTGAGGCGCTCGCGCGGCCACTGCCCCATGCGCTCGCAGGCCAGAAGTTGGACGGCGAAGCCTTCGTTGCACTCGATCAAATCGAGATCGTCGACCGAGCGCTCGGCCGCCATCAGCGCGGCGTTCAGCGCATCGACGCAGGAATATCCCATGAGGTGGGGATCGCAGCCGACCATCGCCGTGCCTGGCATGACGAAGCGCGCCAGCGGGTCGAGCCCCAATTTGGCCAATCCTTTATCATTGCAGATTAAAGCTGCCGCGGCGCCGTCATTGATGCCGGCGGCGTTGCCGGCGGTGATTGCGCCGCCGGGCTTTACCGGCGTCAGCTTGCCGAGCGTCTCGGCGGAGGCATCGCGGCGCGGATGCTCGTCGCGCGCGAAGCGGATCGGATCGCCTTTGCGCGCCGGCACCTCAATGGGTACGATTTCGTCGTCAAACCGCCCGGCATCCATGGCGTGCAGCGCGCGGGTGTGAGAGACAACGGCGTATTCGTCCATCTCCTGCCGCGCGATCCCGTCCACCTTGGCGTGGTGCTCGGCGACATCGATCATGGCCCAGGGATCGTCCCACATCTTCGAGCCGGCAAAGGCGCATTCCTTGAAACTGTCGATGAATTCGCTGCCGGTATTACGCAGCCCCCAGCGTGCGCCATGAACCATATGAGGCGCGTTGCTCATCGATTCGAGCCCGATCGCGAGCACGCAATCGACCTCGCCGAGGGCGACCTGCTGGGCCGCCAGGATGAGCGCGACCATGCTCGAACAGCACTGCATGTTGACGGTGAAGCCAGGCACCGAATCAGGCACGCTGGCCCGTTTGGCAACGATTCGCGCGGGGTTGGACTCGGTCATGTCCTGCAGCACCATGCCGGCAATGACACGCTCAATGGCTTGCGGCTTGACCTCGTTGCGGCTCAGCAGTTCGGTGACCACGGTGGTGGCGAACTCGGTTGCCCGCAGCGGTTTCAAGGTGCCGCCAAATCCGCCCATCGGGCTCCTCAATCCGGCGGTCAGATAAGCGTTGCCGGCCATGGGTGCCTCCAATGTTAGCCGAACGATTGTTCGGTTAAGGTAAGGTGGTCCGCTCATTCGGGCAAGTGGTAATTCGCTTGACGCGCTTTCCGCATACTTGATAAGTTAGCCGAACGATTGTTCGGCTAACGGCCGTGATAATGGCAAAGGACAGAGCGGAGGAGTAATGTTCGACGACAAGACGTTGGCGATGTCGAAAGAGTTGGCCGACAAACGCGAGGCCGCTTACACCAAGATCGTCGAAAAGTTCGGAAACAAGGCGCCAGCCGGCGCGCGCCATCCCGAGACCCAATCGGGCCTACCGATCAAGAACTGCTACTTCCCCCATGATGTCGAGCATATCGAATTCGATCAACTCGGCGCACCGGGAAGCTACCCCTTCACCCGCGGCAACCTCGCCGCCCAATACCAGCTAATGAGTTGGGCCAACCAGCCGGTCATAGGCTTCGGCCTGCCCGAGCACACCCGCGCGCGCATGGACCTGCTCGCCGAGCGTGGCATGACTGGATATTTTGGTCAGCGTTTTTATAACCTCGTCTACGATCTGGTTTCCCACGAAGGGCTCGATCCCGATCACACCGCTTCGCGCGGCCGCATCGGCCAGTGCGGTATGGCGGTCTATTCCAAGTCCGATATGGCGCGGCTGTTTGACGGTATGGACCTGACCAAGATGAACGTCGTCCACATCACCTACTACCAGGTCATCCCGGCCCTGGCCCAGTACATCGCTTACGCCGAGGAGCAAGGTTTGGCGCCTGCGGATCTGCGTGGAAATTCGATGAACTGGTATCACCAGTCGGCCTATACCGGCATGTCGAGTTTCAACCCCGCCCAGGGGCTAAAGCTCGCGGTCTCCCTGATCCGCTATTGCGCCGAGCACATGCCGCGCTGGAACACCACTAACTTCTTCGGCTACGGGGTCGAGGAGGCGGGCGGCAATGCGATCCATGAGATCGGCCTAATGCTTGCTTTCGGCATCGATTTGATGCGCAGCTGTACCGCTGCCGGCCTCACTGCCGACCAGGTCCTGCCGCGCTTCGGCTTCCAGATCGCGCAAGCCAATGATTTTTTCGAGGAGGTGTGCAAGATCCGGGCGCTGCGGCGGATCTGGGCGACAACGATGAAAGAGCGCTTCGGCGCGCAGGACCCGCGCGCGATGCATGTCCGCATCCACACCCACACTTCGGGCGCCTGCCTGACTGCCCAGCAACCGCTGGTCAATTTGATCCGCACGACGCTGCACGCCTTCGGAGCGGCGCTATCGGGAACCCAGGCTATGGAAGTTTCGGCCTACGATGAAGCCTTGGCCATCCCGACCGAGGATTCGGCGACCCTGGCCTTGCGCGTCCAGCAGGTGATCCAGGAGGAGACCAACGTGACCGCGGTCTCGGACCCGCTGGCCGGTTCCTATTATGTCGAAGCGCTGACCGACCAGATGGCTGGCGCTGCACTCGAACTGGTCGAACAGATCGAAGTCCAGGGGGGCTACGTCGTCGCCCAACAGAGTGGCTGGATTCGCCGCCAGGTCGAAAACTCGGCTAGCCGCTGGCGCGATATGGTCAATGACGGCCAGAAGAGCATCGTCGGAATGAACTGCTACGTCACAGACGAGGAAGAACAGGAAGCGACCTTCAAGGTCGACGAGGAGGTCGAGCGCATCGCGATAGAGCGTATCAATGAACTGCGCGAAAAACGCGATTCCAAGCGCTACGAGAAAGCGATGGCTGCTTTTACTGGTTCCGCCGAAGCGTTGGCCAAGACCAACCTCGCCGACTTCAACGGCCACGGCCTCATCGAAACGGCGATCGAGGCGGCCCGCGCCGACGCCACAACCGGCGAAATGATGGGGGTTATGAAGGCAGCGTTCGGATGGTCCGCGCCGCACGAGTATTAGGGAGCGTGGTCGAGAGTTGCGCTCCGATAAGCGATCCGAGGGAGAGCTAAAGATGACCGATCCCATCCGCGTTCTGCTCGCCAAACCAACGCAGGACTGCCACGACCGCGGTGTACGCTACGTCGCCCGAAAGATGCGCGATGCCGGATTGGAAGTGATCTTCACCAATTTTCTGCTGCCGTCGGAGATCGTCGATACCGCGGTCGAGGAGGATGTTCAGGTCGTCGGTATTTCGTCTTCGTCGGGCGGACACATGCCGGTGTTCGAGGATTTGATTGCCGGACTGAAGGCAAATGGCCTCGAGGACGTTCTGCTGATCGGCGGCGGCGTCATACCCAAGGAGGACCAGGACAGCCTCAAAAAGTGGGGAGTCAAGGCGATCTTCGGACCGGGAGCAACGGCCGAGGCAGCGATCGAAATGATCGAAACCCACTTCGGTGGATCCCAAAGCTCGCCGGCATGAGCGAGGGCCCGAAATGAGCAAGGGCAAAGCATCGTTCAAGCACGTTGCCATTCTCGGCGGCGGCGGCTTGATGGGGCATGGTATCGCGCTCGCTTGTTTGCAGCGCAGCGCGGCGCACGTAACGATCCTCTCGCGCCGCAAGAAGAGCGTCAAACATGGGCTCGGCCTGATCGAGAAAGGCCCCTTCGGATTGGCGCGGGGCGTCGAGCGCGGCAAGTTGACCGTAGAGCAGGCTAAGGGCATGCTGGCCCGACTCACCGGCACGACCGACTACGCCACGGGTCTGAAGGACGCCGATCTGGTGTTCGAATCGATCCCCGAATCGGTGCCGCTCAAGCACGAGGCTCTCAAGCAAGCGGAGGAACACGCACCGAACGCGGTTATCGCCACCAACACTTCCTCGATCATGATTTCCGAACTCGCAGCACCCCTCGAGGAGCCCAGCCGGCTTGTCGGTACCCACTGGTTCTACCCCTCGAATGTGATGCCGTTGGTCGAGGTGGGGCGCAGCGAGTTGACCGATCCCGACAATCTCCGGCGAGTCGTGGACTATCTATCATTGATCGGGAAAAAACCAGTCGTCGTAAACGATTCGCCCGGTTTCTTCATGACGCGCTTTATAAATAATTACATCGCCGAGGCGATTCGGCTGGTCGAACTCGGCATCGCCGGCCCAGCGGAAGTCGATGAGATGTGCAAGACCGGTCTGGGCTGGCCGATGGGGCCGTTCGAGCTGCTCGACGATGCCGCCGCCTTCGATTCCTTCTACCAAGCCCAGAGCTATCTGCACGAGACTTGCGGTGAGCGCTACGCCATCCCGCCGCTGGCCCGAAAAGTCTTCCTCGCCGGCTACAAGGGCAATCCCAAACTCAAGCCGGGCAGCAAAGGCGGCTTCTACGATTTTCTCGGCATCGACCGGAATCCGAAGAATTCCTGACAGTTAGGAACTTGCGTTTAGTGGTTCGCCTTCCAGGCGGCGACGAAATGATCGCCCAGCACGGTGAAGGCAATGCCGACGCGCTGGGTGTGTTCGCGCGCGCTGCTGGCGGCGACCGAGGTTCCCGACCATAGCGGAATTTTTGCGACGATTGGATTGCGGGTCGCCTGAATCACTGTGTTCTGCGAAGTATATGCGTCGAGCTCGATGGCCGAAATGCAGCCTCCGGCGATGGCATCGCTGAGGGTTGTGACCCGCGCCCGCAAAGTGACCGCGGAGCGCCCTACGGCGATCCCGGCCGCGCCAAGTTTTTCAGCCAGCCTGGCGCGGATGGCTACAGCGTCGATGCGGCACTGAGAGCCTGCGGCACTCGGCACGGCAACTTGAATATCGACGGACTGGAAGCCGGCCAGCCCTTCACCAGCTGCGATTGCCTGGTTGGCCGAAGCGCCGGTCAGCGCGATTACAAGGAATGCTTTGAGTACGGAGACTCTCATTCTTGGGTTCCCTTTCTTATATTGGCTTTGCTGAATTGTGCGGTGCCAATTGGTCCACTCTAAGGCACACCGGACTTATTCGGGTCTTCGGTTGCACCTATCCCCGATACCAAAACGTTACAATGCTCTGCCGGTCGGTAATCCGACTTTGAACTCCCAGACGGCTCCACCTATATACCGGTTTTCTGAGAGAATCTGTAAAATGTGGCGCGCAGAGGACGGAATCGACTGCACGGATCGTATAATTTACCGATGCGCCGTTTATGGCGCGGGGAAGCCGGGTAAATGGCGAGCAAATTCTCACCGACCGATGGGAACGAAATCGTGACAGAGCCTGTCGACAAACCGGCGCGCAGCGTGTTTGGGCGTCTACGCGGGGAGGGTGCTGGCAAGATGATCCCGCGGCGCCGACGCGTGCGAAAGATCCTTCTGCCGCTGGCAATCATCGCTATGGGCATGGCGTTCGCCGGCTATCTTCGGGCTACGCGCCCGCCGGTCGAGCGCAACCCGGTCCGCGAGCGCGTGTGGATTGTATCGGCGATGCCGGTTGTTCTTAGCAATGTCCAGCCCAATCTTCGTCTCTATGGCGAGATCGTCGCCGGTCGCAAGGTTGATCTCAGACCTTTGGTCGCCGGCCGCATCGTCGCGGTGGGTGCGAAGTTTGCCGCCGGTGGCATCGTCCGCAACGGTGATCTGCTGATCCGCATAGATCCCTTCGAATACAAATCGGCGGTCGACGAGCGCACGGCACTACTTAATGAAGCCAAGGCCCGCCTGGAGGAGTATCTCTCCGAGTTGGTGGCGGAGAAGCGGCAAATCGATGGCGACAAGGCGACCCTTGCCTTGCGCCAGCGCGACGCCATACGGAAATCCAACCTGCGGGCCCGCGGGAGCGGCTCGGTCAAGTCGTCCGATGATGCCAAGCTGGCCTTGGCCCAAGCCGAGCAGAAACTGATCGCCCGCGAGCAGTCGATCGCCCGCCTGGGCGCGCGCTCCAAACAGCAGTCGGCGGTGATCGAGCGAATGAAAGTATCGCTCGAACGCGCCCGCCGCGATCTGCGAGAAACCTATCTTCGGGCGCCGTTCGATGGGTTCCTGATCGAAGCCAATGGCGCCATCGGCAAGCGGGTCGGGACCAACGACCGCATCGCGCTGCTGATCGACGCCAAATGGCTCGAAGCCAAGTTCCAGGTCAGCGACGAGGAGTTTGGGCGCCTTGCCGCCGGCGGCGGTTACAAGAACAGACCGGCCACCGTGCGCTGGGTAACCGGCGGCAAGACCTTCAGCTTTTCCGCCACTATCGAGCGGGTCGCCAGCCAGGTTGACGCCAAGTCCGGCGGCGTCAACCTCTACGCCCGCATCGCCAAGACGGACATCGAGACAGTGCTGCGCCCGGGTATCTTCGTCGAAGTGGTGATCAAGGACCGGGCCTACGACAAGGTCGTTCGTCTGCCGGTCAGCGCCCTGCACCAGGGCAAGCTGGTCTATGTCGTCGTCAAGGGTCGTCTGCAGGCGCGGTCTGTGAAAATCGTCGCGCGGGCCGGCAACGACATCCTCGTTCGGGGTGCGCTGAGGCCGGACGAAATAGTCCTGGTCAGCCGCTTCGCCGAGATCGGAAAGGGCGTTCGGGTAGAGATCAAATGAGCGCCGAGGGCGCGGAGAAACCTCCCCCCGGCGGCCGCGACATCATCGGCCTGTTCGCGCGCCATCGGACTGCCCCGAACTTACTAATGCTGCTTTTAATACTGGCTGGCATTTTCGCGCTGTTGCGCATGAATACCCAGTTTTTCCCCAACTTCGGCATAGACGTCATCAGCATCAATGTCGAATGGTCGGGCGCCAGCGCCGAGGATGTCGATACCACCATCGTCCAGGCCATCGAACCGGAAGTGCGCTTCATCACCGGGGTCAGGCGGGTGCGCTCGTTCAGTTTCGAGGGCCTGGCGCTGATCTTCGTCGACTTCAAGGCGGGGACCGACATGCAGTCGGCACTCAACGATATCCAGACTGCGGTGGGCCGCCTAACGACCCTGCCCGAGGATAGCGAGAAACCAACGATCAAGCGGATCATCCGCCATGACCGGATCAGCCGTGTGATCGTTTCCGGGCCCTATTCCGAGGCGACGCTAAAGGCAGTGGCGAAGCGGATTCGCGATGGCTTGCTGAAACGCGGCATCGACCGGGTGGACATGTTCGGCGGTCGCGAGGAGGAAATCCGGGTCGAGATCGAACCCCAGGTATTGCGCCGGCTGGGGCTTACCTTGAGTGATATCGCCAAGCGTATCCGCCAAAATTCGCGCGACATTCCCTCGGGCGACACCAAGGGACGCAACCAGCGACAGATCCGCAGCCTCGGACTGCTCAAGACCGCCGACGGCATCGGCGGTATCGAGGTTCGCTCCCGCGCCAATGGTCAGAAAATACGGCTGCGCGAGATCGCGAGGGTAAGCGAGCAATTCAAGGACAAGGATCCGATCGCCCGATACAAGGGACAGCCGGCGATCGAACTGCTGGTCCAGCGGACGGCCAAGGCCGACGCGCTGGTTCTAGCCGATATCACCCAGAAATATCTCGACGATTTGCGGCCGACGCTGCCCGCAAACATGACGGTCATTCAATACGACATTCAGGCAAACCTGATCCGCAGCCGCATTAATCTACTTTTGCGCAACGGGGTCGGGGGGCTTGTCCTGGTGGTTCTGGTTCTCTTCGTATTCCTCAACGGGCGGGTGGCGTTCTGGGTCGCGGCCGGAATTCCAGTATCGCTAATGGCGACCATGCTGGTGATGCTGGCCAGCGGCCAATCGATCAACATGGTCAGCCTCTTCGGCCTCATCATGACCATTGGCATCATTGTCGATGATGCGATCGTCGTTGGTGAACACGCCGAATCTCGGTGGCGCAGTGGGCTGAAGCCCCTGGAGGCGGCCGAGGCCGGGGCTAGGCGTATGATGGCGCCGGTCTTCAGCTCGTCGCTGACCACGATCGCCGCTTTCCTCCCGCTGTTCCTGATTTCGGACATCATCGGTCAGATCATCGTCGCCATTCCGATGGTCGTGGTGTCGGTGATCATCGCCAGCCTGGTCGAATGCTTTCTTATTATGCCTGGCCACCTCCGCGGCGCCTTCGGCCACTCCAAGGAAAAGGTCCATCGGTTCCGGGCCGCCTTCGACGCCAGGTTCGAGCGTTTCCGCGACCATTATTTCAAGCGCTTTCTGACGCTTTGCCTGGAATGGCGATACGCGACGCTGGCCACGGCCGCCGCCGCTTTCATCGCTTCCATCGGTCTGATCCAGGGCGGCCGCCTCGGCTTCATTTTCTTTCCTTCGCCCGAAGTCGACAAGATCTATGCCAATATCCAGTTCTCCTCCGGCACGCCGCGCAAGACCACGATCGCCATGCTCGACGGAATGGAGCGCGCGCTTGCGGCAACCGAGCGCAAACTTGGGCACGCCCCCGGAACACTGGTCAAGACCAGCCTTTCCAAGATCGGCACCTCGGTCACCGGCGGCCTTCATATCTCGTCCGGGGGAACCGACAATATCGGTGGCATGCTCGTCGAATTGGTTCCCTCGGAATCCCGCTCGATCCTGGCTGCCGAATTCATGGCGGCATGGCGCAAGGAGATTAAGCGGGTCGCGGGATTGGAAATTCTAACCGTCAAGCCGGCCCAGGCCGGACCACCTGGCCGCGACATCGATATACGCTTTTTGGGCTCCAGCCCCGCCGCGCTCAAAGCCGCCGCCCTCGAAGTTCGCCAGCTTCTCGTACGCTATCCGGGGGTCGCTAATATCGAGGATGACCTGCCTTACGGCAAGTTCGAAACCATCCTCAAATTGACACCCCGGGGGCGGGCGCTGGGCTTTACCACCGAAGCCGTCGGCAATCAGGTCCGCGCCGCCTTCAATGGGGCGATCGCCAAGCGGTTCGCCCGCGGCGACGAGGAAGTCGTCGTCCGCGTGCAGTACCCACGTGCCCGCGCCGACCTGGCCAGCCTCCATACGCTCCATCTGCTCAGCCCAAGCGGTGCCTGGGTTCCGTTGCGGGCAGTGGTCACGTTCAGCGACAAGCTCGGCTTTGCGCGCATCAATCGCGAAGACGGTGCGCGCCAGATCGCGATCAGCGCCGAGCTCGATAAATCCATCACCACGACAGGTAAGATCATCGAGGCCCTTAAAACCGACGGGATCGCCACAATAGCCAGCAAGTACGGGCTATCCGTGCGCTACGCCGGCAAGGCCGAGGAGCAGGCCCGGACATTCGCGGACATGGGGCTTGGGGCGGTTATCGGAATTATATCGATCTACATCATCCTGGCTTGGGTATTCTCCAGCTATACGCGCCCGATCGTCGTCATGTCGATCATTCCCCTGGGCTTCGTCGGCGCCACCATCGGCCATATGGTTATGGGTTTCGAGTTGAGCATCCTCAGCATGGTTGCCCTGATCGGCTTGTCCGGCATCGTGGTCAACGATTCGATCATTCTTGTCAGTACCATCGACGAGCGATTGCGAAACGGCGAGCCCCTGATGAGCGCCATCACCAATGGCGCCCGCGACCGGCTGCGCGCGGTGATACTGACTTCGCTGACGACCATCGGCGGTATTTCCCCGCTGATCTTCGAAACCGACCTTCAGGCGCAATTCTTGATCCCGATGGCGATTACGCTCGCCTTCGGCCTGATGGTGGCAACGCTGATGGTGCTGATCGTGATACCAGCCCTGATCGCCATACAGGGCGATTTCGGACGCATGGTCGCACGTATCAAAGGCCGTGGCAGCCAGCCTGAACCGGCGGAATAGGATAGCCGCGCCCACCACATCGCTATCACCCCGGCTGGGGAAAGAGATAGCTCACAACCAGAAACCGGTGCCCGGCTTCTGGTTAGCGCGCCCTTCGACAGTTCCGCAGCTACCGCCCGGCGATTGAGGGAACCTTTAAAAGGCCGGCAGGTCCTAATCCAATACGAAGGTGATCTCGATCGTCGCCCGGTATTCGGTGATCTTGCCGCTCACCACCTTGGCTTTCTGGTCGATCACCACGAGCCCGGTGATACCGCGAAGCGTTTCGGCGGCACGGGTGAGCCCGCTGTCGACTGCATCCTGAAAACTCTTAGTTGATGAAGATGTTACTTTGGTAACGCGTGCAACTGCCATGGTTTGGTCCTCCCACCGAAGACTATAGCGCCAGCGGGCGGCGGGAACCAAGATTACTTCCTATTCTTCACCATCGACGGCGTGCCGAGCCGGCTGCGCCCGTCGCCCAGCGTGTTTTCCAATGCCAGTCCGATCGACAGCAAGCGTTCCTCCTGCCCGTGTCGGGCGATCAGTTGCAGGCCGACCGGCATCCCGGCCTTGTCCAGAGCCACCGGTATAGTGAGCGCGCATAGCCCCAGATAGTTGACGATCCCGGTGTTGCGCAGCGCCAGCAGGTTGGCCGGCCGATAGTCCTCAATCTCAGCGATGTCGTCGAGCGCAGGCGGCGTATTGGGCACCGTCGGGCAGACGATGACGTCGAGATCACGCAGACGCTCGCTGGCTGCTGCACTCAGCCGATCCATCAGCCGACGGCGGCGGACATATTCGTGGGCCGGCAGTTCCGAGGCTTCGGACATGCGCTGGACTATGATCGGGTCTATTAGATCGAACCATTCGGGCAGCACCTCGTTGACGAACGCATATAGCTCGACCGCCACCAGCCCGCCGACGCGGAAGACCGGATAGATTTCGTCGGCCTCGGGAAACGGGACAGAGACGAGCCGCGCGCCTTTCTTTACGAGTTCGCCGAGCGCGCCATTCACCCCTTGCGCGACCCCGGGCGAACAATCGTCCCACAGCATCCCATCACTGATCCCCAAGCGCAGGCCGGCGGAGATCGCCGGCCGCGGCGCATCGCTCGCCAACGGATCTATGGCAAGAAAGCCAATCGCTAGATCGGCAACCGAGCGGGCCAGGATACCCGCGGTATCGAGGCTCGGGCTCAAGGGGGCAATGCAGTCGATCGACCAGCGTCCCTGGCTCGTCTTGAGCCCGGCGTTTCCGGTCATCGATGCGGGGATGCGAACCGAGCCGGCGGTATCGGTGCCGAGAGCAAGCAGCGCGCTGCCGGCGCATAAGCTGACCCCGGCGCCGGCCGAGGAGCCGCCCGGCGCGCGGTGACGTTCAGCGTCCCAGGGGTTGCGCGGGGTTCCCCAGTGGGGATTCATGCCGATTCCGCCGAAGGCGAACTCGACAGTATGGGTCTTGCCCATGATGACGCCAAGTTGGGCGCGCAGAGCGGCGATGACCGGTCCCTCGCATTCCCAGGATTTCGGCCAGCGCTTGGGCGTGCCGGCGAAGGTCGGCCAGCCAGCCACGCCGTAAAGATCCTTGACCGAGATTGGGATCCCCTGCAGCGGCCCGGTATCGATCCCGGCCGTGAAAGCGGCATCGGCGGCCCGAGCCTGCTTTTGGCCGGCCTCAGCGTCCCACAGCTTGTAGGCGCTGAAGGACTCTGCGTGCGCCTCGTGGTTGCCGGCGGCCGCGTCGTGCAGAGCCGTGGCGGTGGTCTTGCCGGCACGCAACGCGGCGCCGATCTCGGCGACGGATTGATCGAGGATGTTGCTCATGGCCGTCGACTGTAACGATGGACGGACCCAAGGGGAATATCTGGCTCTTTACGCCTCACCTCGCCGCGCGGCCAACGCGGCGTTCTCGATCCGAATGCGGTGCGCGAGAAGCGCGGCGTTGAGGATCGTGAACGCGGCCGCGATCCACCACGCGCCAAAAGCCAGGGGCAACACTGCGAGCTCGCAGGTGACAATGGCATAGTTCGGATGCCGCAGAAATTTGTATGGACCCCGGCGAACCAAGGGCGCGCCAGCGACGGTGATGATCCGGGTCGTCCAGTAGCGGCCGAGAGAAACAATGACCCACAGGCGCCCCAACTGCAGGGCTGCGAACACGCCGATCAGCAGCCAGACGATATCGGTGTCATTGGGCACGGCGAAGAAGAGCGCGATCAGCCACATCGCGTGCAGCAAGACGAAAAGCGGATAATGGCGCGCGCCAACTTCGCGGCCGCCATCGGCCAGGAGGCGCGCGGTGTTGCGCTTGGCGTAGGCGATTTCGATGAGGCGCTGGCCAGCGAGCGCCAGGACAATCCATTGGGGCAGTCCTGGCGTCATCAATTAGGCCGCGAGAGCCAGAAATCCCGCTGTAAATCCGGGACCCAGCGACGACAACAAACGATTGCCGCTGCTGGTCTGTTCGAGGGAGCGTTCGAGGACGAAAAACACCGTCGCGGCCGACATATTCCCGTAGTCGCGCAGGACCGAGCGGGCATGCCGCATGGTTCCGCGTTGCATGTCGAGGCTCTCTTCGAGGGCCTCGATGACCTTCGCGCCGCCAGGATGGCAAACGAATTCATCGATCTGTGAAAACCGCATGTCCGAGCGCTCCAGAAAGTCGTCGAGCGCGGGCCGAAACCGCTCGCGAACCAAGTTCGGAATGTCGCGGGAAAACACCACGCCCAGCCCGTCGGCTTCGATCTTCCAGCCCATCACGTCAAGCGATCGTTGCCATGTATGCTCGCCCGACGCCATGAGCGATGGCCCTTCACCCTCGGTCGAGAGGATCGCACCGGCGGCGCCATCACCGAACAAAGCCGATGCGACGATGTTGCTGGGTGAATGATCGCCCAGCCGAAAGGTCAGCGCGCAAAGCTCGACTACCAAAAAGAGTACCGTGCTGCCGGGATGTGCGCTCGCGATATCGGCTGCTCGCGCCAAACCCAACACACCGGCGGCGCAGCCGAGCCCGAATATCGGCAGCCGCCGCACGTCCCGACGCATCGACATGCGCTCTATCAGTAGTGCATCGAGGCTCGGGGTCGCGACACCGGTGGTCGAGGCGACGACAATTGTATCGATGTCGGCAATCTCCAGGCCGGCCTGTTCAAGACAATCGTTTGCCGCCCGTTCCAGTAAATCGACCGCATTTTCGATATAGATCCGGTTGCGCGTTGGCCAATCGTGGCCTTCGAGGAACCACTCGAGAGGCACGCACGAATGCCGCGTGCGAATCCCGGCATTGTCGTAAACGGGCAGCAGCCGATCGATGCTCGAACGCGAAACACCCTCGTAGGTCCGCGCGATTTCCCGAACTTCGTCCTGATTGAGAATATGCGGGGGAACCGTGGTGGCGAGGGAGCGAAGACGCGGCGTTTCGTTCATTGGATCGGACCGTTCCTGATTCAATCGGGTACCGGTATATAGCCGGCGGATACCGAGCTAACTAGTTTAGCGCCACAGGATTGGGAAGACACGTTCCCGCGAGTTCGCCGTGGGTCGATTTTGCCCCCGGCCTGGAGATGCTACTTTAAATGTCATTCGGCAAAGGACGGTCGATGGCATTGAGGGAAATTCCATGTTCGTGGGTTTCGAGCGCAAGCGAGTTTCGGTCAGCGAGGCCGAAATCAATCTCGTAATCGGCGGCAAGGGGCCGCCGTTGCTGTTGCTCCACGGTTATCCCCAGACCCATGTGCTGTGGCACAAGATCGCCCCGCGCCTGGCCGAGAATTTCACCGTCGTTGCCAGCGATCTGCGCGGTTATGGCGATAGCTCCAAGCCCAAATCGGACGAGAAACACGAGACTTATTCAAAGCGCGCAACGGCCCGTGATCAGGTCGAGATGATGGAGGCGCTCGGTTTCGAGCACTTCAATCTGGCCGGCCACGACCGGGGCGGACGGGTGGCCCATCGCCTCAGCCTCGACCATCCAAGCCGCGTAACGAAGGTGGCGGTCCTCGATATCGCGCCGACACACAAGGTCTTTGCCGAAACCGATCAGGCGATGGCGACCGCTTATTACCACTGGTTCTTCCTGATCCAGCCCTACGATCTGCCCGAACGGCTGATCGGCAACGACGCCGAATACTATCTGAAGAAAAAACTCGGCCAGTGGGGACGGGACGAGCG